>DUQY01000172.1 GCA_012837565.1 Bacteroidales bacterium
CTTAAGGCAAGAGGCTCATATATTAGCGAGCTTGAAAAACAATTAGCAAATCAGAAGAAGAGTAAATCAGGAATCTTATTAAGTCCTCAATCTGAAATACGAATTCTAAAAACTAAATAAATATAAATAGATAGAAAAATAGACTTTGAAATATAAGAACAATAAAAGGATAGATTAAGCAATTAATCTATCCTTTTTATATCTGCACCAATAGCTCTAAGCCTTGTATCAATATTTTGATAACCTCTATCTATTTGTTCTATATTATCAATCACACTCTTTCCTTCTGCAGAAAGTGCAGCAATTAGAAGTGCAACTCCTGCTCTAATATCTGGAGAGACCATATTAACACCACGTAATGGATAGCGTTTTTCTAAACCAATTATTGTTGCTCTATGAGGGTCACAAAGAATGATTTGAGCTCCCATATCAATTAGCTTATCGACAAAGAACAAACGGCTTTCAAACATCTTTTGATGAATAAGAACACTTCCCTTAGCTTGAATTGCAACAACCAAAGCAATTGAAATAAGGTCGGGAGTAAAACCAGGCCATGGAGCATCTGCAATAGTCATAATGGAACCATCCATAAAACGTTCTACCTCGTAAATCTTTTGTTCAGGAATAAAAATATCATCTCCTCTTCTTTCAATATGAATTCCTAATTTTCTAAACACATCAGGAATCATACCTAACTCTTGGTAATTAACATCCTTAATTGTTAGGCTCGAACCTGTCATAGCTGCCATCCCAATAAAAGAACCAATCTCAATCATATCAGGTAAAATGGTATGTGAGCAACCATTAAGTTCTTTCACTCCTTCAATATTAATTAGATTTGAGCCAACTCCTGTAATATTTGCACCCATAGAATTTAACATTCTACATAGTTGAGAAATATAAGGCTCACAAGCTGCATTGAAGATAGTAGTTTTGCCCTCTGCCATAACTGATGCCATAATAATATTAGCAGTTCCTGTAACTGAGGCTTCATCCAAAAGCATATAAGCACCTTTAAGATGTTTTGCTTTAATTGAATAACGAGAATGTTTTTTGTCGAAATGAACATCTGCTCCGAGTTTCTCAAATCCAATATAGTGAGTATCGAGGCGTCTTCTACCTATTTTATCTCCTCCTGGAATTGGATTAGCTGCTTTGTGAAAACGAGCAAGCATTGGTCCAACAACCATAATACTTCCTCTTAAGCGACAAGCTAAATCAGCATATTCCTTTGTTTCAATTAAATCAATATCTACGTTTTCTGCTTTAAAAGAGAATGAACCTTCTTTAAGTTTCTTAACCTCAACCCCAAGATAGGCTAGTAATTCAATTAGCTTATTAACATCTCTAATGTCGGGTATATTATTAATAATTACTTCTTTCTTTGTTAGTAATGTCGCACAAATAACTTGTAATGCCTCGTTTTTTGCACCCTGAGGTGTTATTTCACCACTTAGTTTATTTCCACCAATTATTTCAAACTTACTCATAACTTATTGAATTATTTATGGTTATTATGATTAGAAAACTTTTGATTGTTACTTGCAGAATATTTAGTATTCTTTTGATTCTTAGTGTTTTTTATATTTGTTTTCTTTTTATTATTGTTTAGGATATTCCTTGTTGTGTTTAGTCTAAAGTCTTGGTCAAGCTTAAGCTGCCCTTTCGAAAGTTCTTCAAAATGTTTAAAGATTAAATCATCATCAACCGAATCACGATTCCATTGTAGATATGATTTCTTAAGCTGTTGTGCAATAAGAGTGATGAGAAGTTGTTTTTCATCACCTTCTTCCATTTCAATTATTTTCTCAATCATTTGTTCCAAAACCTTTCCATAAGGTCCATACTTAATATTGCTATTCTTATATTTCAAAGGTAGTGGCGGAGTAAGTCTTTCTTCTTTGTCTGGCATTGGATAAGGAGAATCCACATCTAGTTTATAGTCTGAAATTATATGAAGATGATCCCATAGTTTATGTTTAAAATCAACAATGTTCTTCGCCTCTGGATTAACATTATACATTGCTGTTATTATTAAGTTCACATAAGCATTCCTCTTATCTCTATCCTCAATTGTTAAAGCAAATTCAACCATTTTCTGAACATTCCTCCCATATTCAGGGATTATCATATCTTCTCTTTCTGTGTTATATTCCATTTTATTATTTAATGTATTTATTATTTTTTCAATTTTAATTTTGCGAACCTTAGTACTAGTTTCTTTAATCCTCCAAACTCAAACATTACTTCAGCCTTGGCATCATCACCCTTTCCTTCAACAGAAACTATTTTGCCTAAACCAAATTTATCATGAAAGACTTCAACACCTGGTTTAAATTCATCCATCGACTCAACAGGAACTCCACCAATTGGTTTTGGAAGAGGAGTATCTATTCTTGTAAGGTTGCGTTTTGGGGAAGGCGTGTACTTAACCTCTTGTGCAAATGGGTTGGTTTTTTGTTTCGAAATATTGAAAGCCTCATTCAAAAAGCAAGGATCAACATCATCAAGGAAACGGCTCTTTTCGTTATATAACATTTGACCATTACGAAAACGCATTTGCGCACAAGAAAGAGCTAGTTCTTTTTTAGCTCTCGTCATTGCAACATAAAACAAACGCCTTTCTTCCTCAAGTTCCACTCTCGAACCAAGACTAAGAGCATTTGGGAAAAGATTCTCTTCCAATCCTGCAACAAAAACATAAGGAAACTCCAAACCTTTAGCTGCGTGAATAGTCATAAGAGAAACTCTATCATTTTCTTGTTCATCATCACGGTCAGTTTCTGACATTAGGCTCACCTGTTGAACGAATACATCTAAGGTTTTATTATTCAATGCTATTTCTTCTCCAGTTGCTTCATCCAAAAGAGCTTGGTCGTCGGACTCAACAAAAGCTTGCAATGCATTAATAAGTTCTTCAATATTATC
>DUQY01000173.1 GCA_012837565.1 Bacteroidales bacterium
AATTTGATATTAAGAATGTTTTTTCTTGCCTTAAAGCTATGGATGGGATAGATGTAATTGATAATCCCAACGAAAACCTTTATCCAATGCCTCTTTTTTGCCAAGGGAAGGATGAAGTCTTTGTTGGAAGAATTAGAAGGGATTTCTCTCAACCAAAAACATTAAATCTATGGATTGTTTCCGACAATTTAAGAAAGGGAGCAGCAACAAATGCAGTGCAAATACTTCAATATTTGTGCAAACAAAGAAATGAGAAAGCTTAAATACATATTTTTCTTTTTCCTATTCTTTATTTTCTTTGAAGGTTATTCTCAAAATAATTACTCGCTAGGGTTCTTTGATCAATATGGATATGTTTTTCCAACCAATGATTTCATTAGAGGAGAGAAAACAGGTAAGCCAATAAGTCAAATAAACTCATTTTCTCTAAGATTTTCTAAACAAACAAATGGTTCAAAAGCTTGGCATCAGCTCTATAGTTATCCTTCTTATGGAGTAGGGTTTAGTTATTTCAATTTCAACGAACCAAAAAGAATGGGAGAGGCCTATGCACTTTATGGATTTTACACAGCAAATCTTTTTCGCTTAGCTAAATTTATACTTAAAAATGATTTTGCAGTAGGCACAGGTTATTTCACAAAGCATTGGGGTATACATAATTTAGAAAACACTGCAATAATGACACCTTTTAATATCTATATTCATGAGGGCTTAAAGATGGAGTACATGTTTTCTAAGAGATTTAGAACTTCTTTAGGCTTTGCATTTGTTCATTTTTCCAATGGTGCAACTAAAAAACCAAATATGGGGGTAAACAGTTTTGTAATACAAGCAGGGTTAACCTATAATTTTTTTGAAGATTTTTCTATTGAATCACAAGCTATTCCTGGTTTTAATGACAAATTGAATATCCTTTCTACCCTATATTTTGGATTAGATAATGTTTTTGTTACCCTACCTAATGAAGCAAACTTATCAAAGAAATTCATTTACCAATACTATCCAGTTGTTGAAATATCAGAGGCAATCCTTTATCCCTTCAACTTAAAGCATGCATTAGGTCTTAGCTTCAATGTATGTTATCAAGATAATTTAGGGTCTGACTATTATTATAAGGATGAAAAATTAAGAATTAGACAAGCCGACTTTATCGATAGGTTTAATCTTAGCTCGGCAATTTCTTATGAGTATTCAATTGACGAGCTTTCGATTATGCTTGAGCCAGGGGTTTATATTCTAAGACAGCTAAATGAAAATGCTATTGTAAATGGTCAGCTCCCACGTTTTTTTCAAAATATAGGTTTAAGGTATAGCTTACCAAATGATTATTTTGTTTCAGTAAGGCTAAGGGCATATAGTTTTCACGTTGCACATTATCTACAATTAGGATTTGGAAAAAGAATACATGTTAAAAAAGAAAGCTAGATTATTCTTTCGTTTCTTCTATTTGTGGTACTATTAATACAGGAACTGTTGAATGTAGAGATATATATTGAGATATACTTCCCATAAAGAATATACCAATACCTGATTTTCCATGTAGTCCTATGACAATTAAGTCTGCCTTCCAATCATCTGATACCTCTAGTATCACTTCTCTTGGTGAGCCCTCAGGAGTAAATCTAGTTATTTTCTTATCTCTATTAAATTTGTGAACAAGTGAATCGATTGCTTTATTAGCACTTTCTTTTGATTCAACTATTGAGTCCTTTATAAATAGCCCTAATTCTGGGTTAATCATATCGTAGTTCCTAATAACTTTAGATAAATCTACTGCATAAACTATTGCTACCTCTGCTTTTAGTTGTTCAGCAAGTTCAAAACCTGTTTTTGCAACATTTGTTGAGTTATCTCTGTCATCTATTGCAATTAATATTCTCTTGTAATTCATAACGATAATGTTTTAAGTGTTAATAATATGTAGTTCTAACGTCATATTTTTAATGAATAGATCTATGACATGCTACAAAGATAAGAAATTATTCTGCTTATGTCAAGGAAAATCAATTTTTTATTATTGTGTTCCAAGTGAAATATAACTAAGAATTACGTATTATTGCAGCATCTTTTGTTAAGGTGTATCATTTTTTGTACATTTGCATTTCAAAGATTAAAACCATTTTACTATGAAGTTGATTAAGAAAATACTTACTGTTCTACTTGTTTTTGTTGCTATAATTATTGGTATTTACGCTTATTTTGGAGGCTTTGCGAAAATAGAATTTAAAGCTGAAGAAGGAGGAGGAGAGATGGTTGTATATAGAGAAATGATTGGTTCTTATGGAAAGAATGGAGATTTAATGAAATCAATTGCCGAGGAATTAGAGAAAGATTTTGAAATAAAAGTTTTTCAAGGTATTGGTATTTATTATGATAACCCAAAGGAGATTGAAGCTGGTGATTTGCGTTGGGAAATAGGTAGTATAGTTAAAACTGATGATAATAATAAGATTGATGAATTGAAAAAGAGTTTTTCAGTTAAAATACTACCACATCAAGAATACTTATATGTTGATAGACCTTTAAAAGGTTACTTCTCAATTATGATAGGAGTGTTTAAGATTTACCCACTCATTGAACAATACTTTGAAGATAACGGTTATAGTGATGAAGTTCCAATTATGGAAATATACGATAATAAAAATAAAACAATAACATATAGGGTTGCCTTAGTTAAGCTTTAAATTTAGGTTTCTTGTTCTGAATAGATGTCCAGAACTTGATCTAAAAGGTTTTGTATTTCTGAATAGAGAGTAGAGGTTACGAGTTGAAGTCTATAGGGTTTGAAATTAATTAAGCCTTTAAAATAACCAGAATAGTTTTTCCTCATTTCAAAAATAGCGTTTCTTTCTCCCCTAAGTTCAATTAATCCTTCAAGGTGAAGCTTGCAAATTTCCACTTTTTCGTTAATAGGTATTATAGTTGGGGTTTTCCCTTCTATCATCTCTTTTGTTTGTTGAAAAATAAAAGGATTGCCAATTGTTGCCCTACCAATTAGAATACCGTCAACGCCGTAGCGGTTCTTAAATTCAATTGCTTTTTCTGGACTATCTATATCTCCATTGCCAAATATAGGTATTGTCATCCTTGGATTATTCTTAATCTCTCCAATAAGAGACCAATCTGCTTCGCCCTTATACATTTGAGCCCTTGTTCTTCCGTGAATGCTTATGGCTTGAATCCCCACATCTTGTAGCCTTTCTGCAATATCCACAATTGGCTTTGAGTCTTCGGAATATCCCAATCTTGTTTTAACAGTAACAGGTATATTACTTGCATCCACAACAACCTTTGTTAGCTCAACCATTTTTGGAATATCATTCATAATACCACTTCCACTTCCTTTTCCTGCAACTTTCTTAACAGGACAACCCCAATTAATATCAATGAAGTCAGGGTTTTCTTTTTCTGCAATATGAACAGCTTTAATTAAAGCATCTGCATTATTCCCAAAAATCTGAATACCCAATGGCCTTTCCATATCTTCAAATTCCATCTTAATAACGCTATCATTAACATCTCTAGCCAAAGCTTCAGAAGATATGAACTCGGTAACTAATATATCAGCTCCATATTTTTTACATATTTTGCGGAAAGGCTTATTAGTTATAGCCTCCATTGGAGCAAGAATTAAGGAAAATTCTGGGATTAAGTCTTTAAACAAGTTAATTTTATTAGTGATTGATTAATTATTATAAACGATCTTTTTGCTCGCAATCGTTTTCATGATTAGGGTCGTATGGCTTGTTCTTATATGTCTTAATAAACTCTTTTATAATAAAATATAAAAGAAAGCCAGTGAACAATACAACTACGGTTATAATAATAAATGATTTCATTTCTTGATTAATTTTCTGTCTATATAACGAAACAAAGATAGTAAAAGTTTTCTTTCCAGTAAATAAATGTTTAATTTTGCTCAATAAATACTAAATGAAAATGGAAAAAAAGACAATAGTAATTAATTATTTTCAATCAAAAATTACAGAACTATCAGAGGAGGCTATGAATCTTGTTCTTGAAGCACAGGAATCAATAAAGACAGCCTATTCTCCTTATTCCCAATTTTCAGTTGGTTCTGCTCTCTTGCTAGACAATGGTGAATATGTTAGAGGTTCAAATCAAGAAAATGCAGCTTATCCCTCTGGTTTATGCGGAGAAAGAGTTGCTCTTTTTGCTTGGGGTGCTAATAATAGTGAAAACAAAGTTGTTGCCATTGCTATTTCTGCCAAAAACCAAAAAGGTGAGTTTGCAAAGGCATATCCTTGTGGTGCTTGTTTGCAAGTTATGGTTGAAACAGAAATTAGAACAAAAGAAAAACTAAAAATCATTGTTCAAATTAATGATCAGGAGGTTCAAGTCTTTAATGGTGTTGAATGCTTAATGCCTTTTTCTTTTAGCCTCTAAGATGTTTAATGTCTTTATTTTCTAAAAGCTCAAAAGGAAGGAAAGAAGAAACAAAATAGTTATTATGTTCAATTGCCTTTGAAGTAAATGAAATGATGGGAATGTCACTTTCTTTCAACATGTTTTGAGCAACAGCTCCAATATAGTTATCAACAACTCCTAATTCTTGGTGAGTCATAATCATTAATAAATCTCCATCAACCTTATCCGCATGTTCAAGAATCACCCTATGAACTGGGGTATCTGATTTGTCGTACAGTTTAGTAGTACAATTGATTCCCTCTTGTTCAACAATGTATTTTGCTCTATTTAGCTTAGTGTTTAGACGGCTATTCTTCGATGAAATTCCTCCTGAAAGAACTCCTACAATATGAATGCTCGATTTGTAGTATTTTGCCCATGAAACTGCTTTTAGAACCTTTTCCATAGTTTGTTTAGTAAGGTCAATAGGTAAAACAATATTCTTAAACCCATGTTCATTAATCACTTTGGCAGAAACAGTGATAACAGGACATGGTGATTCGCCAACAATTTGCATTGTGCTTGCACCAAAGATATTAAAGTCATATCTTGTTTCATCCATCTTACCCATAACAATATATTGGGATTTTAAAATATTTGCTTGTTCTAAGATAACATCAATAGGGTTTCCTTGCTCAATAATAGTTATTACCCTAACTCCAGTTTCTTTTTTCGTTTCAGTTGCAATTATTTTTAGTTTTGCGGTAACCTCTCTTTGTATCCTCCTATTATCTTTTTCACTCTTAAATAGTTGAGAAAAGAAGTCGCCCTTTCTAATAACCGATAATAGATAGATTTCTCCTTTTAAGTATTTAGTTATTGTTACAGCCTCTTTAAGAGCTGCAACGGACTTAGGTCCAAAATCATAAGGGACTAAAACTGCTGACTTTTTAATTATCTTCGCTGCCATATTAAATTCTGTTTTTAAAGATTAGAGTAGTTATCAAGCTACAAAAATACAAATTATATTATTTTCTTCCATATAAAAGGTGGAATAACGTACATAAATAATGAAATAAACCTCCAATAGCCTGGAATAAATGTTTTTTTCTTACCTTTTTCAATTGCTTTATAAAGAAGTTTACCTGCCTTGTCAAGATTAGTTGTTAGTGGATACTTAGTTTTTAAGAGTTCTGTATTAACAAAGCCTGGCATTATAGTAGTTACTCTAATATTGTATTTCTTCTTTTCTGCCAACTGGCGTATTGCTTTCAAATACATTATATTATAACGCTTGCTTGCATTATATGAAGGACATCTCGACATAGTTCTTTCTCCTGCAACAGACGCTATACCCACTATATGACCTCTTCCTTTTTCTGCAAAGTAATGATAGGCAATATTTATAAGCTGAGTAAACCCATAAACATTTACTTCCACAGTCTGCATTTCTTTATCAATATCCATTTCCCTATTAACAAAACCTTTTCCAGAAGAGTATACAAACACATCCATTCCTCCCATTTCCTCAATTAAGCTTTTCAATTCATCCTTTGCTTCAGGTTTTGTGGTGTCCATCTTCTTAATAAAAACATTATTTGGATTTACTTCTCTAATCTCTTCCAATAAGTTTTCTCTTCTACCTGCAATACCAACAATATTCCCTGCCTTAATATGGTGTAGAGCTAATTCCTTTCCAAGACCAGAGCTTGCGCCGATTATTATTATTCTTTTCATATAAGATTTATTGTTTGGTAACTCTAATCATTACTATTATGTACTTGACTAAACGGCATCCTATTTAATATGGAACGTCCTAAGGTTATTTCGTCTGCAAATTCAATATTATCACCAATTGCTATTCCTCTTGCAATAGCTGATATTTTCACATCGAAGACTAGTAATAGTTTATTGATATAAAACCCTGTTGTATCACCTTCCATTGTGGTTGGGAGTGCAAGAATGATTTCCTCAATTGGGTTTTGATTAACTCTATCTATTAGTTGGCTTATTGTCAAATCACTTATTCCAATTCCTTCAATAGGAGAGATGACGCCACCAAGCACATGGTAAACTCCCTTATATTGATTAGTGTTTTCAATTGCAAGAATATCTCTTATGTTTTCAACAACGCAGATCTGATGATGATTTCTTTTCTCCTGAGAGCAGATAGAACAAATATCATTATCGGAAAGAGAGTAACAGATTTTACAGTACTTAATATCTGTTCTCATCTTAGAGAGAGCATTGCATAGGTTCTCGGTTGTTTGGTTTGGCTGTTTGATAAGATAAAGTGCAAGTCTTAGTGCCGAACGTTTACCAACTCCTGGGAGCTTGGAAAGTTCATTGACAGCATTTTCAACCAAAGTAGAGGGATATTCCATAAATATTAATTAGCTATGTTTGAGAAATTATAATTACTTTTGCCTTTTATTTAGATAAATTCTTTACAAATATACAAATCTTTTCTGATCTATGGAACAAATTATATTCTGGGTCTTCGTTTCCTACACTCTCGTTCTCTTTCTAATAACCTACCTAACATCAAGAAAAGCAAATAATCAATCCTTTTATTCAGGAAATAAACGCTCCCCTTGGTTTGTTGTTGCCTACGGAATGATTGGAGCCTCACTCTCTGGAGTAACTTTTATGAGTGTTCCAGGTTGGGTAAGCGAACGTTCATTTACCTATATGCTAACGGTATTTGGCTTCTTCCTTGGCTATATGGTTATCGCCTTTGTCCTGATGCCAACCTATTATAAGCTCAACCTAACATCCATATACCAGTATTTAGAAACTCGTTTTGGTAAGTTTTCACATAAGACAGGCTCATTCTTCTTCCTGCTTTCAAGAACTTTGGGGGCATCACTAAGAATGTTTATAGTTATAATTGTTCTTCAGAAATTTGTATTTTCTCATTGGGGAGTACCTTTCGAACTAACAGTCGTCCTCTTTTTACTTCTTATACTCCTTTTCACACTTAAGGGAGGAATAAAAACAATTATATGGACAGATACCCTTCAAACAACATTTATGCTAACTGCCTTGGTTATGTGTTTCGTTATGGTAGCTCAGGCAATGAACATGACAACAGGGCAGATGTTCTCTGTGATTTGGAAGAGTGACTATACCACAATTTTTGTTACCGATTCTGCAAGTAGATTATGCTGGTGGAAACAAATACTTGGAGGAATGTTTATCTCCATTTCAATGACTGGGCTCGACCAAGAGATGATGCAGAAGAACCTTAGCTGTAAGGATATTAAATCTGCTCAAAAGAATATGACAACTTTTAGCATAACCCTATTCTTTGTTAACTTCCTATTCCTACTTCTTGGTGCGGCACTATACATCTATGCAAATGCTATGGGTATTGATGCAAAAGGCGATAGTCTTTTCCCAACCATAGCAATTGATCACCTTGGACCTCTTGCAACAGTTGTATTTATAATAGGACTTATCTCAGCCCTTTTCCCTTCTGCCGATGGTGCCCTAACCTCACTTACTACTGCATTTTCCATAGACTTCCTTAACTTAGAGAAAAGAGAAGACTACTCTGAAAAAAAGAAAACAAGAGTACGCCATATCGTCCACTCCCTTTTTGCAGTCTTATTTGTAGGAGTAATAATCTTCTACTACCACTTCGAAAACCAGCATCTAATTGATATACTCTACCAAGTAGCAGCCATAACCTATGGTCCATTACTAGGCTTATTTGCTTTTGGCTTACTAACCAAAAGACAAGTGAAAGACAAGTTTGTTCCCATAATAGCAGTTCTCTCACCTTTGATTTGTTTTATCCTAAGTCTAAACTCAAAGGCTTGGTTTAATTATAGCTTCGACTTTGAACTCTTAGTGCTTAACGGCCTCCTAACATTCTTAGGTCTACTTCTAATCAGCCATAAAGCCGAATTTAAAAACAGAAACGTTACTTCCTTACTCTGAATATGCGACACCCAAAATCTATGTCAAAAGTTATAATAATCTTCTTTGGCGATTAATAGAAAATACAGTAAAAAGACTTGTCAAAATCAGGAGTAGATATTTGTGAAAAAAGGCTTGATATAAATTAAAAAAGACGGGATATAAATTAAAAAAGGTGGGACATAAATTTGAAAAGACGGGGTCTTAATGAAACGCCGTTTTAATTTCTTGAAACAGCGTTTCATTTTTTTAAAACTGCGTTTCAGTAAATTGTTATAGCGTTTTAATTTTGTCTCTGATTTATTTTAGCAATTCTTTTAGTTGGGTTTTTTTCTTAAGCTTATTGAAAGCAAGACAAGGCTTATGATTGCGGCAGTAACTGAGGCAATAAGTATTGCTATTTTAGCATTATTTTGTATTTCTGGCTGATTGAAAGCTAGTAGGGTTATGAAAATTGACATTGTAAAGCCAATTCCGCCTAAGAATCCAACAGATAGTATGTGTTTTAAATTGATGTTGCTTGGGAGTTTAAAGAATTTAGCCTTCACTCCAAACCAACTAAAAAGGAATATGCCAATAGGTTTCCCTAATAAAAGTCCAAGAATTATACCAATGCTATATGGCTGAGATATTATTTGACTAAAACTTCCATTTATTATTATTGCGGTATTGGCAAGTGCAAATATTGGAATAATGAAATAGAAAACTGGGATATGAAGGAAGTCTTCTAATATGGTTGAGCAAGAAAGGGTTTTTCTCCTACTAAAAGGTATTGTAAAAGCTAAGAGAACTCCTGCTATTGTTGGATGAATGCCTGACTTATATATGAAATACCACATTATAATTCCACCTATAATATATGGTATTAGGTTACGTATTTTTTTGTAGTTTAGAAATAAAAGAATAAAGAATACCCCTAGTGCAATTAATATATTAGAAATTACTAAGTCGTTAGAATACATGATTGCAATAATTAGAATAGCTCCTAAATCATCGAAAATGGCAAGGGCAATAAGAAAGACTTTAAGCGAGGTTGGAACTCTTTTGCCAAGTAATGATAATATGCCAATTGCAAATGCTATATCGGTTGCCATAACTACTCCAAAGCCTGAGGAGAAACCTGAACCGTAATTGAAGAAAAGATAGAATAGTGCAGGCACAATCATTCCGCCTATTGCGGCAAAAAGAGGAAGAAGAGCATCCTTGAATTTTGAAAGTTCACCAATATAAAGCTCTCTTTCAAGTTCAAGACCAATAAGTAGGAAGAATATACTCATTAAGACATCATTAATCCAGAAATGCAAATCTCTTCCAAATAAACTTGTATGCCAAAAGTCTATATAGGTGTTTCCAAATACCGAATTGGCTATAACTAGGGAAATGATGGTGGAAAAGATAAGTAAAGGACCTGAAATCTTATTGCTGTGAAAAAAATAGTCTAGTAGGTTTTTTATGCTCATTCTACGTTAACGTAAATTATGGATCTTTGTTTTGTAATGAATAAAAAAACTCCAAGAGAATAAGGAAACTCTTGGAGTAGTTCAATCAACTTTTGGAGGTAGTAAAAGT
>DUQY01000174.1 GCA_012837565.1 Bacteroidales bacterium
CTGAACCGCTAACTAATGGTTTTACTTTTGGACAAGTTCTGGCATCATCAATGGATACTGCATATATTTTAATCCCTGTTTCTTCTTGCCAATCATCATATAGTTCTGCCATTGCATTAAGCTCCATCATGCAAGGCTTACAC
Organism: Bacteroidales bacterium; assembly: GCA_012837565.1. Lineage (GTDB taxonomy): Bacteria > Bacteroidota > Bacteroidia > Bacteroidales > P3 > UBA10566. The sequence continues at coordinate 144 of DUQY01000174.1, forward strand.
CATGTTGCCCAAAAGCATATTACATAAGGTTTGCCTTCATTTGAAAACTCAGAAGCTTTAATTGATTTACCGTCTAAGGTTTTAACGGTTATGGAAGGAAGTTCTGATTTAGGTTGATTATCTTGTGCCAAAAGTATTCCAAAACTGAAAACTAATGTCATTAAGGTTAGAATAAGTTTTTTCATTGTATTTTGTGATTTGTATTTATAACTATATTTGTATTCTCTTTATTATTTTTTTCTATTAGCCAATGAATAAAGCAAATCTATTAATCCGGTTTTGCTTTCACTATCTTTGAAATCGTTAAGTTGAATTTCTGCTAACTTACAAAATGATTGTACCTTATCATTAGCCTTTTCAAGGTATCCTCCCTTATTAACTTTTTCTATTAATTCAAGTATTTCTTTTTCTGACTTATCGTCCCGATTTACAAATTTAAGTATTTCGTCTCTTTCCTCTTTATTGCTATCATCAAGAAGGTATATCAAAGGTAGGGTTTTCTTTTTCTCTTTAATGTCGTTTCCATAAGGCTTGCCAGTATTGAACTCTGGCGAAAAATCTAAGATATCATCTTTAACCTGAAATGCTAAACCCATGTAGAAGCCAAAATTCTTTAACAAATTTACTACGTCTTTTGTTGCTCCAGAGCTAATTGCTCCAAGCTCTGCAGAGGCTTCCATCATCGCAGCTGTTTTCTTGCCTATTACCTTATAATATGTTTCCTCTGAATAGTCAATACCTTCAGCAACTTGTTTTTGTAGTAATTCTCCTAGTGGCAATTCGCTTCCTATCTTAGCAAATTTAGGCAGTAAGTTAAAGTCGCTCTGTGTTTCTATTAGTTCAAGACATTTGCCATAGAGATAGTCTCCAAAAAGAACAGCGGTATTATTTCCCCATATTCTGTTTAAAGTTTTTTTCCCTCTTCTCTTATCGCTTTCATCAATAACATCATCGTGAATCAAAGAAGCAGTATGCAATAGTTCCAGTATTAAAGCGCAACGAATTGTTTGGCTGGTGATTCCTCCAGAAATCTTTGCTGCAAGAAATGTAAGTATAGGTCGAATCTTTTTCCCCCTCTTTTCAAGTACATATTTAATTATATCATCAATAAAAAAACCTTCTAATTCTAAGCTCTCAGAAAATCTCTTATCGAATAAATCTAAATAGTCTCTAATAGGGTCAGTTATATTTTTTATCTGCATTTCAATAATTAAATAATCTACAAAAGTACTAAATATTTTAATTTTATTTGCCTCTTATCTTGTTTTATTAGCTTTTAAAACAAAACTCATTCTTAAATTCTACAATTAAACACCAAAATAATAACTTATTCCTATTTTCGAATTTAGATTCATTATCAATCATTTTTTATATCCTTTAGTCGCTTGAAGAGACTTACACCTTACATTTGCGTAATTTAATTTTTTTATTGTTAAGACGATTTATTAAAACAAAGATCTAGAAAATTAGAACAAAGAAAGAATTTACTGAATCAAAGAAACAGAGAATTAGAATCAAGTATGTGTTTTTTACGAGTTTTAATCAAATTGGGTTCTAATTTATTTTGTATTTTCCTTTCTTTTATGATGGCTTTTCTCGATATTTGCAAAAAATATAAGTGCTATGTTATTTGAAGATATAATATTCGGACCAATAAAAAGTCGTAGGCTAGGAAATTCCTTAGGACTAAACCTATTGCCAGTTCATAAAAAACTATGTAATTTCAACTGCGTTTACTGTGAATGTGGCTGGAATGAAGATACAAAAGATATTAAAGACAGTATCCACAGTAAAGAAGATATTAGGGAGGCATTAGAAGCTAAACTAATTGATGTTAAAGAAAAAAACATTCCTGTTGATTCTATAACTTTCTCTGGAAATGGAGAGCCTACAATTCATCCAGACTTTGCTGAAATTGTTGATTTCGTGGTTCAGCTAAGAGATATTTACATAAAAGATGCTAAGATATCTGTCCTATCTAATGCAACAACCCTTCATAAGGATGATGTATTTAAGGCTTTGCATAAGATAGATAATCCTATTCTTAAGCTTGATGCAGGAAGAAAAGAGATGTTTTATGCAATCAGCAAAACAACTCCTAATCAAATTAGCTTTGAAACAGTTAAGGAAAGGCTTATTGCTTTTGGGCATGATGCAATAGTTCAAACTCTTTTAATAAGAGGAGAAAACGATTCAATAAAGCTGGACAATACAAGTGATGAGGAGTTTTCTGCATGGCTTGAAATAGTTAAAAAGATAAACCCTCGTCAGGTTATGCTATACGCAATTGATAGGGTTACACCTGAAAGTCAATTAGAGAAACTTACTAAAGAAGAGCTTGAGTTTTTTGCAGATAAAGTAAGAGTATTAGGTATAGAGACTAAAACTTACTAAAGAAAAGGCTTATGACACTCAACGAATTAAAGAACGGGGAGAAAGCTGTAATTATAAAGATAAAAGGTAGGGGCTTATTTCTTAAAAGAATTACAGAAATGGGATTTGTTAAGGGGCATATTGTTGAGGCAATAAAGGCCGCTCCATTTAACGATCCTGTACAATATAAGATTCTTTCATCTGAAATTTCTATAAGAAGATCAGATGCTGACCTTATTGAGGTTATTCCATTAGATGAGTCGGATTTAAAAGATTATTCATTTGGTTTTTCAGGAATAAGTGATAATAAATCAATTGAAAAGAAGATAATATCTGGCAAGGATAAGATTATTGATATTGTTTTAGTTGGGAATCCTAATTCAGGTAAAACATCTTTATTTAATGCAATCTCAGGGCTTAAAGAAAAGGTAGGGAACTACTCTGGAGTAACTATTGATGCTAAAATGATTATTGTAAAATACAATGGTTATAAACTCAATATCATTGACCTGCCAGGAACCTATTCCATTTCTGCATACACCAATGAAGAATCTTATGTAAGAAAATACCTATTTGATAATAATCCTGACATTGTAATTAATGTTGTTGACGCATCAAATTTAGAGAGAAACCTATTCTTAACTACCCAGCTTATTGATATGGACATTAAGATGGTTCTTGCTCTAAATATGTATGATGAGTTGGAAGAGAAAAAGGACGAGTTTGACTATAATCTATTTGCAAGTATGATAGGTTCTGCAGTAGTTCCTACAAAAGCTAATAAGAAAATAGGAATAACAGAACTCTTAGATGCAGCAATTGAAGGATATGAAGGAACTAATCCAATATCTCGTCACGTACATATAAATTATGGCGACATTATTGAAAGAAGTCTTGCAGTATTAACAGCTAAGATAAAAGAAAGCAAAAACTATTCAGAGAAAGTAGCAGCAAGATATTATGCAATAAGGCTACTTGAAAAAGATCAAGAGATAATTGATGAGATTGAAACTTGGATTGACCATGATGATGTTCACGAGGTTGCTGATGATACAATAAAAAAGATAGAGCTTGCCTATAATGAGGATAGTGAAATAGTTCTTACCAATGCTAGATATGGATTCATTATTGGAGCCTTAAAAGAAACCTATAAACACGCAGAGAAAAAGAAAGAAAAAACACAAACTGAAAAAATAGACTCAGTCCTAACTCACCCTATATGGGGATATCCTATTTTTTTCTTCTTTATTTGGCTAATGTTCTTCTCTTCTTTCAAAGTAGGACAATATCCTATGGATTGGATCGAATGGATTGTTACAGAGTTTGGTCAAATAGTGCATAGGATTATTCCACCAGGTGCGATTGCAGATTTAATCTCCCAAGGTATTATTGGAGGAGTTGGAGGAGTAATAGTCTTCCTTCCAAACATCGTAATTTTATTCCTTTTCATTTCTCTAATGGAAGACACAGGCTATATGGCAAGAGTCGCCTTCCTAATGGATAAGCTAATGCATAAGATAGGACTTCATGGCAAGAGTTTTGTACCAATGATAATAGGTTTTGGATGTAATGTTCCGGCAATAATGGCAACAAGAACCTTAGAAAACAAGAAGGATAGGCTATTGACAATGCTAATAATACCTTTTATGTCTTGTAGTGCTAGGCTTCCAGTTTACATTCTTATTATAGGGACTTTCTTTCCAAAAAATGCGATACTAATACTAAGCTCACTATATCTTTTCGGAGTAATTCTTGCAATCTTGTTTGCATTAGTATTTAAAAAGACAATAATGAAAACAAAGGGAGCACCTTTTGTTATGGAGCTTCCACCATATAGAATCCCTACCCTAAAAGCAATTCGTATTAATATTGGGATGAAAACAAAGTACTATCTTAAAAAGATGGGAGGAATAATATTAATAGGATCCGTAATAATATGGTCATTAGGTTACTTCCCTCAAAAGGACACATCCAAGATAGAAGAATCTTATATAGCTTCAATAGGTCATTTTGTTCAACCAGTTCTGGAACCTTTGGGTTTTGATTGGAAAATAGGCGTTAGTCTTTTGGCAGGAGTCTCTGCAAAAGAAGTAATAATTAGTACTATGGGAGTTTTGTATGCAAAGGATCCGGAGGCAAGTGAATCCTTAGGACAAAGACTTAAAAACGAAGTTCACACAAGTGGAGACAAGATAGGAATGCCTGTTTTTACAACAGCAACAGCATTTAGTTTATTAGTGTTTGTTTTAATCTATTTCCCTTGCCTTGCTGTTTTCTCAGTTGTTTGGAAAGAAAGTGGGAGGCTTATATGGGCAGTACTTCTGGTCACCTATACCACAGCACTTGCTTGGATTGTTTCATTTTTAGTTTATAATATTGTGTTATGGATATAAGAGAAGAAAAGAAAAAATACAGAAGAATAGTTAAGCTAGCAAAAGAAGCATATACATTTTCTGAGAAGAAAGAACTATCAAAACCAATTTTTGAAAAGCTTGAAAAAGAAGATTACTTTATTAATTCAAAGATAGTCTTAGCTTACTGGTCTATGGGAGATGAGGTAGCAACTCGTGAATTTGTATTAAAATGGTATAAAGAAAAAACAATTCTTCTGCCTTGTGTTGAGGGAGATATTCTTAAGATAAGAGTTTTCGAGGGCATGAAGTCGATGAGAAAAGGAGAGGCTTATTCAATATTAGAACCAATTGGAGAAGAGTTTATAGATATTGATAAAATAGATGTAGTTATTGTTCCTGGCATTGCTTTCGACAAAGAAAACAATCGCTTAGGAAGAGGCAGAGGTTATTATGATAAGCTTCTAACAACAGCTAATGCAATTAAGGTTGGTGTTTGCTTTGATTTTCAGTTCTTCGACAGAATACCAACAGAAGAGTTTGACGTTAAAATGAATTACGTAATAAGATGAAAAACTATAAACTCTTTATAATTGCTTGCCTAACAGGAGTGTTATTAGCATTAGCTTGGCCAAGTTATGGATTTGCTCCGCTACTTTTCATTGCTTTTGTTCCAATTCTTTGGGTAGAGAACTATATATCTAATAATAAATCTAAGTTATCTAAGTATGTAGTATTCAAATATTCATTTGTTAGTTTTTTTATTTTCAATATAATAACATCCTATTGGATATGCTTTGCAACACTTTTCGGTTTGGTTGCACCTATACTTAATGCATTATTAGGAGCTTTAGTTTTCCAAATCTACCATATAACAAAGAAGTCATTATTTGATAATAAAAAAGGCTTTCTTATCCTTCCCCTACTATGGATATCAATGGAATACTTGCATTTTCATTGGGAACTCACTTGGCCTTGGATGACCCTTGGCAATGGTTTTTCTACCATGCCTATGCTTATTCAATGGTACGAATATACTGGAGTTTTCGGGGGAACCTTTCTAATATTTATTGTTAACTACTTTGCTTATAGAGCTATAAAAGAGATTTGCTTTCACAAGGAAACAGGTAAGCTGAAAATTGTTGACAAAAAGAGATTTATACTTAATATATCTTATTTCGCAAGCTTGATTATCGTTCCAATTATAATTTCTCTTATAATTTTGAATAACTATAAGGATGAAGAAAACCAACCAATTGATGTTGTAGTTCTTCAACCTAACCTTGAGCCTTACGATAACGACTTACAACTTCGCAACTATGAGATAATAGATTTGTTAATTTCAATGTCTCAGACCAAAACCGATGATAATACAAGTTTTATTTTAGCACCTGAGGGTTGTTTGGAAGAAAGATTATGGGAAGATCATATACAGGAGAATGTCAGTCTTCAAAGGCTTAGTTTATTTCTTGGAGGCTATGAAAAGGCACAAATGATAACAGGTTCATTTACTCGCAAATTACAATCAGAAGAAGAAAAGGATGAAGCTTCAAGGGAGATTGAAGATGCTCCTAAGCCATATTATTCTGTTTATAATAGTGCTGTACATATTAAAAAAGATAACGATTTTGAGGTTTACCATAAATCAAAACTTGTTCCTGGAGTTGAAAGACTACCATTTAAGAAATACTTAGGCAAGATATTAGACTTTGCAATTAAATTAGGTAACCTACCTGTTGGAACGCTTGCAGTTGATAATCAAAATGATTTCTTTATATCTCAAAGCTCTGGAATTAAAACGACAACACCTATTTGTTATGAATCTGTTTATGGAGGTTTCGTTGGGCAAAAGGTAAGGGAAGGTGCAGAACTAATCTTTATAATCACTAATGACTCATGGTGGAGAGATACTGAGGGATATAAGCAACACGCCTCCTATGCTTCCCTTCGTGCAATTGAAACTCGTCGCTATATTGCAAGAAGTGCCAATACAGGAACATCTTGTTTTGTTAATCCAAAAGGAGAGATAAGTCAGAAAACTAAGTTCTGGACACAAGATGTAATCAAAGCCTCATTAATACCTCAGAAAAACATTACTTTCTATGTTAAATATGGAGATTATATTGCAAGAATTTCAGTATTCTCTTCAATCACAATTTTAATAATAGCCCTAGTTTCAGGCTTCTTAAACCGAAGAAAGATAGACCCAAAGACTTTGATAATAAAAGCAACTGGATTAAAGAAACAAAAGAGTTGAAAATAACGAATTTACATTATTAACAGAAAAAGAATAACCTATGTTTAAAAAAGTACCACATACTTATGTAATTATATTCTCTTTAATTGTTCTTGCAGCAATTGCAACTTGGTTTGTTCCTGCTGGCGAATTTATTAGAGAAGCTCAAACAACTGATAGCGGAAAAGTAATTGATGGAATTGTTCCTGGATCATTTCACCATGTTGACCAAGCTCCTCAGACCTGGCAAATAATGTCTGCCTTCTTTAAAGGGTTTCAAAAAGCTCCTGGAA
>DUQY01000175.1 GCA_012837565.1 Bacteroidales bacterium
GAATCTTAATATTGAATATTTAGGAATATTAAGTTAAGGATTGCTTATTTAAGTAACCTTTTTGATGTATGAATTAATAAATAAAAAATATCATGAACAGAGATACAATAATATATGCAATAATATTCTCAGTTATATTATGCATAAGTGGAAACACAGCATTTTCTCAACTTAAAGTAAAGGGAGATAATGGAAAAGTTATTATAGGAACAGTACCTGATGAATCTTCTCAACAATATGTGGAAGACTTTGATAACATTTTGTCAGCTTCAATATTTGGAAAAGGAGGAAATGGGGCAAGTTTTGAAATTAAAATAAAAAATATTTATGGTTTAGTTTTAATAAATGTTCCTCTTAATGTGCTTTTAAATGAGAAACAAATATACTTAAACAGCTTGTCTGCTGGAATGTATTTGTTAGAATTAATTTCAAATGATGAAGTTTTAGATTATAAAACAATAATAAAACAATAGCCTTATGAAAAAGATAATATTAATTATATGTTTTGTGTTTGTTTATTCAAGTGCTTTTTCTCAATATTTAGTTGATGGATTAAAATGGAATAATACATCTGGAGGAACAGATGATTGGGGAGTAAATATATATAGAAATTTCATTTATAAAGTTGATGGAGATACGACAATAAATGGAGTTGCTTATAAGATTATAAAAAAGAATTATCCTGATGTCGACAATCAATGGACTTCTGTTTTTTATTTAAGAGAAAATAATAGAAAATGGTATTTAATTGGTCGCAATGGAAACTTAAATACTGAGGAAGAATTATTGTATGATTTTTCTTTAATGACAGGGGATAGCATTAATCTTCCTTGGGCGAACAATAACAGTGTAAAAGTTGTAGCAGATGGTGATACTATTTTAGAAAATGGAGAAAGTAGAAAATATTTGATATTAGGTAATAACGATGTTCCAACAAACTATTATGACATATGGATTGAGGGATTGGGTAGTGCGATCTCTTGCGTTGATGTACCATGTTTTTATTTAATTACTGTAGATGCTTGTGCGACTTCTCTATGTGTTTCTTTTAATGAAGAACTTCTTTTTACTTCATATCCTAACTTACATTGTTATGATACAGGAGGTAATTTTATTACTTCTTTAAACGATATCTTCATTGAAGATAATTCAATAGCTCTTTATCCTAACCCAGCATGCAAAGAAGTCAATATAAGTTCTGAGAATATTATTAATTCTATTGAAATATTTAATTCTCTTGGTCAAAAGCTTTATCAAACGAATGTTAAAGCAAAGGGGAAAACTCTTGATATTAATTCTCTTTCAAAAGGAGTTTATATTATTGGAGTTAGTACTGATAAAGGATATGTTAGAAAGAAATTGATTAAGAATTAAAAAACGAAAATAAGGGATAAGAAGTTTATCTAATATTTTAGGTAAACTTCCTATATCTCTTTTGGGAATGTAATTATTAACGCTCCTGCAAATATTCTTTTAAAACCTGTTGAAGATGTAATTATTCAATCGAATTTTGAAGTTGTAAGTGGAGCAAGTTTTGAAATTAAAATAAATAACAGCGATGAAAACACATGTTTATTAATTAGTATTAGGGTTATTCATTACCTTATTTGCATTTAATCTTAATGCACAAGACTATGAGTATATCCCATTGGTTAAACCTGGATTGCAGATTTGGACAGATGATTTTACTGATGCTGCAAATAGATATTAATATGAAAAAGATTATTTTTTTACTAGTTCAAATTGCTTTTATGGCAAACGTTTATTCTCAAGGTTTTCTTAAGGATGGGCTAACTTGGAACAATACCAAAGGAGGTAGTTATTCTCAGAATTCGAATTTTACATATAAGGTACAGGGTGATACGACTATCAATGGTGTCATTTATAAGATTATTAAGGAAAGTTACCCTGATATAGACACTAATTGGAATACCCGTATTTATGCCAGAGAAAATAATGGGAAATGGTTTTTTAAAGTTATCGGCACTACAGTTGAATCAATGGATATACCATACTACAACTTCAATGTAAATGTTGGTGATACTGTTGATGTATGGAATAGTTATGATGAATGGCATCACAGATCTGCTGTTTCAAGTATTGATTCGGTAACTTTGGATAATGGGGAAAGGAGAAAGAGAATTCATTTATCTAATTGGTATGGTGATATATGGGTTGAAGGTATTGGTTCTGTTATTCATTATCTAGATACACCTCTTTCAATGTTTGGTGAGTTCCGTTATCTGTGTGCAAAGCAGGATGATACTCTTCTTTATACTTTGTTTCCTAACTTAAACTGTTATGATACTGGGGGTATATTTATGAATTTGGTTGATGTTTCTAAAGATAATATTGTAAGTCTTTATCCTAACCCTGCAAAAAGTGAAGTAAATATTAGTTCAGAGAGTATTATTAATTCTATTGAGGTATTTAATTCTCTTGGACAAAAGGTTTATCAAACTAATGTAAAAGCAAAGGGAAAAACTCTTGATATTAATTCTCTTTCAAAGGGAGTTTATATTATTGGAGTTAGTACTGATATGGGATATATTAGAAAGAAATTGATTAAGGAATAAAAATAAATAATAGTTCAAAACATGAAGATTTGGAGGGAATTGATAATCCAAGAACTAAAAGATGTAATTTATTCTACGAATTTTAGAAAATAATAATCCTTTTTAGATTAATTATGAAATTAATTTTCTAAATTTGCCAATTCAATTGATTTAATTATGAAAAGGATACTATTATTATTAACTATACTATTTAGTTTACAGCTAAGTGCAATTGCTTCTGATGTTAAAGATGCTCCATTTGATCCAGGTCAAATGATTATGGAGCATATTGGTGACGACCATTCTTGGCATATTTTTACATATAAAGCCAAGCATATATCAATCCCCCTTCCTGTAATTCTAATTAATGATGGAAAGATAGATGTGTTTATGTCAAGTAGGTTTGAACATGGTCACGCTCACTATAAAGGATATGGGATTGGATTATTAGATATACATGCAGAAAAGGTAAAAGGAAAGATAATATGTGTTGATGATAACGGTCAATGGACAGGAGAAACTCCTTTTGATTTTTCAATAACAAAGAATGTTCTTATGATGTTCATTGTATCGGGCATAATTATAGGTGTTGTCTTTAGAGCTAAATCAATAGCTAAGAAAAGAGTTGGTAAATCTCCTAAAGGAACACAAACCATAATAGAGTTTGTTATATTATTTATTAGAGATGATATAGCCATTCCTTCAATAGGGCTAAAGCGTCACGGTAAGTTTATGACCTATCTTCTGACAGCTTTTTGTTTTATTTTCCTATCAAATATAATGGGGCTATTCCCTTTCTTCCCAGGAGGAGCAAACCTAACAGGAAATATTGCAGTAACATTAGTTTTAGCTGTTTTCACCTTCATTATAACTCAGTTTTCTGCAAATAAGGCTTACTTCACACATATAGTAAATATGCCAGGAGTGCCTTGGTGGTTAAAGTTCCCAATTCCAATTATGCCAGCGGTTGAGATACTAGGACTTTTCACAAAGCCATTTGCTCTAACTGTCCGTTTGTTTGCAAACATTACAGCAGGGCATATCATTATTCTTGGTTTCCTTTCCATAATATTTATATTTGGTGCTCAAAGCCCTGCCCTAGGATATGGAGTATCTCCTATTCCTGTCTTCTTTGCAATCTTTATGAGCCTATTGGAAATACTAGTAGCATTTATTCAAGCTTATGTTTTCACATTGCTTTCTGCCATATACATCGGAATGGCACACGAAGAACATGCAGAAGTTACTCCTAAGGAAATAGCATAATAATTAACAAATCAATAGAGTTTTTGAATCAAAGATCTACGAAAATGAAACGAAGATCTACGAAAATGAAACGCTGAAAGAATTTCCTGAATCGCCGTTTTAATTTTTTAATTCAGCGATTCAGGAATTTCTTTCACTGATATAATAAATTGGATTAGTATTCCTACCAATCTATAGGTTTTTTCCCATTACTTATTAAGTAATTGTTAGTTTGGGAGAAGTGATTATTCCCAAAGAAACCACGATATGCAGAAAGAGGAGAGGGGTGTACAGACTTTAAAACTAAGTGTTTTGTTTCATCAATAAACCCTCCTTTCTTTTGAGCATAGCTTCCCCATAACAAAAACACTATTCCTTGTTTTTCCTTGGCTAAATGATTAATCACTGAGTCGGTAAACTCTTCCCACCCCTTGTTTTGGTGAGAGCCGGCCTTATTTGCTTCAACTGTTAGGGTAGCATTAATAAGTAATACACCTTGTTTAGCCCAGCGGCTAAGGTCATTGCTTGTTGGAAGCTCAATTCCAAGGTCGAGTTCAATCTCTTTGTATATATTTTTCAGAGAAGGAGGGCAAGGCGTAGGATCAAGAACTGAAAAACAAAGCCCATGAGCTTGATTAGGCTGGTGATAAGGGTCCTGACCAATAATCACAACCTTAGTATCATTGAAAGAACATAGGTTAAAGGCATTAAATATGTTTTTAGCCTCTGGGTAAACTACCTTATTCTTATATTCATAACTAACAAAGTTCATAAGGCTAATAAAGTATTCCTTTTCAAATTCTTCTTTTAAAACCTCTTGCCATTCCTTTTTAATATTCACATTCATATACCATTGTTTTATGTCAATTCTTGCTAAAGCTGACTACAAATTTAGGTAATTTATTTTGATTCGCCTGCTCTGGAATCAAAGCTTTCAACTTGTGGCTTTTGAACCTGTTTATTCTTATAGTATTTTCCGAAGTTGTAGCGAAGAGAAAATGATACACGAGGACCTTGATAATTGCCCCACGATTTCGATAGGGTATTTAAGTAATGAGTTTCTCTATAATTTTCATTCATATCAAATAAATCACTTATGCTTGCAGACAATCCCAACTTATCGTTAAAGAACTTCTTCGCAACGCTTATTGAAATATCTTGAGAAGAGCTAGATGTGCTTAGCCCATACATTGAGGAGGAATAAAAATAATAATAAACGCTTATTTCCCATTTCTTTGGAAGGGTGAAGTCGGAAGATATATTACCATTATAGCTCCAGTTTTCTCTGTTTATTTGTGCCTCGTTGGTTGAAGATAGTATTTTCATATAGCTAGCTCCAAATGAAGAGCTAAATCTCCACCATGAAAGTAATTCTTTGTTGAAACTAGCACTAAAATATAGGTTATGGTTTGAGCCAAAGTTAATTGGGATTGAGATTAATGCTAGAGGGTTATGCACAAACAGGTTTGAGTCAATTGGACTTTGTAGCCAATTTATATCATCTTGGGTAAAAGAATATGATATATTTGTAAATAACATGTATTTCCAAGAATGAGCTAGGCTAATGGAATGGGAGTATTGCGGCTTAATATATGGATTTCCTGTTGAGTAGGAATATTCTGAAGACTTGCTAATAAATGGGTCTAAACTTCCTGACCAAGGTCTTGAAATACGATAAGAATAGGTTAGTTTTAATTGATTATCGTCCTTAAACTTATAATTAAAACTAAGGTTTGGGAATAAATCAAAGTAATTCCTAGTATTAATACTATCTATTGCATATTGATGACCTTTTGTGTTTGTTTGCTCTGCTCTTATTCCTAATCGAATATTTAATTTCTTTTTGAAGGTATTGGAAAAGGAAGCATAAAGGGAGTTAATGTTTTCAAAATACTTGAAATGGTTAGACTGCATTTCATCGTTGAGATATTCATTTGTTGTGGAATCTAATACCAAAGAATAGAAGTTCTTATCATTAAAATTAAAATTTGTTTTCGCTCCAGCCTCAAACCTCATTATTTTCTTAATAGGTTTAAAATAATCCACTCTTGCATTCAAATTATCGGATGAATATACCGTATTTCTCTCATACCCTTCTCTTCTAGTTAATGTTGTATTTATATCACCTAAGAAATATTCATTGAGATTTAATGAATAGCTTTCATTTTCAGAGTGAGAATAGCCAAAATCAAAGGATATCTTTGCATCCAAACTATCTAACTTCTTTACATAGTCTAGTCCAAGTCCAAAATTCCCTCTATCTGATTTATATCCACCTTTATTTACGTATGAAGAATCCACTACCGAATAATTAGGATAAGAAGAAATAAGATAAGGCACTGTATTTTCAATCATAGGGTTTCCTCCTGAGGTATAATACAAACTAAGCCCTATTGTGCGTGTTGTATCAATTAAATAATTAGCATTAAGATTGAAATTATTATTCTGCCAAACCCACTCATTATCTCTCTCAGACTTAAACAAAATTGTATCTCCACTAGGAGTTGAGGTATATCTTTCATCCCTGCTCTTGCTTTTGCTTCCCCAGCTCATAGGAGAAAAGCCAATGGAAGTTGTCCAATTATCATCAACATAACTTAAACGAGCAGAACCATAATATTGCAAAGCCGTCTGATAAGAAGTCTGTCCCCAAACAGAACCATTAACACCATAGTTTTGGTTTTTCTTAATCCTAATATTTATTATCCCAGCTGTTCCTTCTGCATCATACTTAACTCCAGGGTTAGTCATAACCTCAAATTTCTCAACCTGGTCGGGCGTCATCCCTTTCAACATATCAACAACAGAGCTATAATCAAGTTTTAAATCTCTACCATTATACTGGAACATAACTCCACTCTTCCCATTCAAAGTTAGTTTATCATCCTTATCAATGAAAACACCAGGAACCTTTTTCAATAAATCAAAAGCACTTGTAGCGCTTGCCGCAAGTTGCTCGTCAATATTCATAGTAAGCTTATCCTCATCAACCTGAAATCTTTCAATTCTAGCAGTTATCACCACCCCTTCCAAGTTCCCAGTGCTCTTCATCTCAATTTCACCTAAGTCAATCTCTTTATCATCCTTAAACTTATCAATTCCAATCTTGAGATTATGCTTTTCATAACCAACAAAAGAAAATTCTAAGTTTAGGTTATCCTTCTTAACTCCTTTAATAACAAAGTTCCCACTCGTATCCGCAGAAACTCCCTTATACATATTCGTACTGTCGCTGTCCTTATACAGCACACAGTTAACAAACATAAGATTTTCTTTAGTGATGTTGTCAATAATTTTCCCTTTAACAGAATAGCGTTGAGCCATAGCTCCATTGATAAACAAGGGGAGCAAAACAAGAGACAAAAGAATGAATTTCTTCATAATAATAATAAAGATTAGGTTAAATAGCGTTATTGCATACTAGGAAACTATTTGTAATCTAGTTTTATTGTATAAATTATCAAAATAAATAAAATAATAATAGAACTAGACTCTAATAACTTAGACTTACTTCTCTTGTTTTATTTCTGTATTGTATTCTGCATAACGTTTTCTTGCTTGGGTAACGTAAAGTGAATTTGGGTAGTCGAGGATTATTCTTTCGTAATACTGCTTTGCTTTTTGTGGAGAGTTGAGATGGGTTTCGTTAAGCTCTGCTAATAAATTGAGTGCATCATCTGCCATTAAATCATCTGGGTATTTCAATAAGATTTGATTTAATAGGCTATCTGCTTTTTCATATTCTTTTAGATGAATTGCTATCTCTGCTCTTTTGTATAATACTTCGTCGAAGAGTTCGTGAGAGATATAGTTTTGGTTTAGGGTGTCTAAGTATTCTAAGGCCTTTGTGTATTTGTTTTGATAGAGAGCAAACTCTGCTTTGGAAAATAGGCTAAGACCGTTATAGGTTGAGTCCTGATCAATATTATCATATATTAATAGGGAATATTCCATTGCATCATTAGCAATTAGCTTTGTGGTGGAGGAACGAAGAACATCAAACTGCGACATTGCCCATGAGAAATCTCCATTATAATATGATAGCATTGCATTTTTAAACTTAGCTTGGGAACCTATTACATCATTTTTAAATTCTTTCTCCACCTGCGAATAAGTTAAGGATGCTTCCCATATATCATTCTCCATAAGGTATATATCAGCTCTCATTAGCTTGCTTTCAGCTTTTTCGTTTCTTTTGATTTGTGGCATGGAAAGGGTCTCATCCAAAATATCAACTGCTTCTTGCGGCGATTTGAAATAATAGGCTAGTAGATAAGCGTATTGTTGCATTATTGGAATTGTAGCTTGGCTTTTACCGAGTTCACTTAGGGTTGAAATATACTCTTGTTTTAGGGTTGTTATTTCTTTTTCTGTATGATTGATTTTGCTTATAAAAGGATGGTAGAGTGAGCTTAGTAATCCTAATTTACTTAACAAATAATAAGTTGTTTCTTTCCCTTTTTCTATTAGGTATATGAAAGCTTGTTTTGATACTTCATAGTCTTCATTATTAAGAGCTATGTTTGCTATCTCGTAAACGGTCTGCCCTGTAAGGCTTTCAAACCTCCTATCTATTGACTTGGCTTGATTGAATGCCATTTGGTGGTTTCGTTCTTGAAGTAATATCCACACGTAGAGCTGAGCAATATGGGGGTTGTCCTGTTCTTTTTGAGCCTTTTTGAGAATAGCTAAGCGAAAATGGTTTAAGAATTTCTTCTCTGTGTCTTGCTGTATTATGCTACCAAGATAAATCTTAATTTGATTAAGCATTGCTGGGTTAAAATCCAAGAGGTTAATATATTCTTTTGCCATTTCTTCATACTTACCTAATCTTTGATATAGAAATGATATTTCATATGTAAAACGATATGGGTCATTAAATAGATTTCTACCTTTTTGAAAGGTCTTGATGGAATATTCTATATTATTCTTAAAACTGAAATAGTTGGAAAGTTGAGCTATTGAATTATGATTGGCTTGAAGGTTGTCTATTGCTTTGTCAAATTGTTTGTCAGCTTTGTTTTTGTCGCCCTGTCTTAGGTAGTGACTTCCTAAATCAGCAACATAGATTGAGTTTTGAGGAAATTGCTTAATGGTTTTCTTAATCAATTTCTCTGCCTTAGAGTCTTGGTTTGTTTCTGTGTAAAGACCAATAAGGTTATCGTAGTATTCTTGAAGGAAGTTCTTATCAATTAAATCCTCATATAAATCAATTTGATTTTGAATCTCTTCTCCGTATAAGTCTTTTTTATCTTTACCTGTTTGAGAATAAGAATTGAAAGACAGGAGTGTAAAGGCAGTAAATAATAATATAAATAAAGAAGACTTATTTCTCATTATAAAACATTTAATACCTGTTCTTTTATCTTTTCAAGCTCATCTTTCATCTCAACAACAAGCTTTTGCATATTTGCCTCTTGAGCTTTTGAACCAAGGGTGTTGATTTCTCTTCCAATTTCCTGTGCAATAAAACCTAGTTTTTTCCCTTCCGACTTAGGAGTATTCATAGTATTAATGAAATAATCGAGATGTTGCTCAAGTCTTATCTTTTCTTCTGTTATATCTAATTTCTCAATATAATAGATTATTTCTTGTTCAAAACGATTCTTGTCAAGGGTATCAGAGTTTAGCTCATTAAGTTTTGATAATATTCTTTCTCTAACTTGTGTTGTTCTGTCTTTTTCAAAGTTATCAATTAAAAGAAGCTTCTTTCCTATAATATTTATTCTAAGTAGAAGGTCTTTTTCTAATGTCTTGCCTTCAATTTTTCTATAATCGTCAGTTTTCTTAAGCGCTTCATTTAATAATTTGCCAACAACATTCATTTCTTCCTCTGTTGGTTCGCAATTTCCATAATGATTAATCTCAGGAATTTGAAGAACGTATCTCAAAATATCTCCCTTTGGTGCGTTTACTTTTTCTGCTAGCTCTTCAATTTGTTTGTAGTAACTAATGAAAAGATTAGAGTTAATATTAATTCCAGGACTTTCTCCAGTATACTCAACACTCAAATAACAATCTATTTTCCCTCTTTCTAAGAAATTAGATATTTGATTTCTAAGAATGATTTCTT
This sequence comes from Bacteroidales bacterium, assembly GCA_012837565.1. Classification (GTDB taxonomy): domain Bacteria; phylum Bacteroidota; class Bacteroidia; order Bacteroidales; family P3; genus UBA10566. Next base: position 9,874 of record DUQY01000175.1, read on the forward strand.
GGCTCCTATAAAGGCAAGGTGTTTTAAGATTAATATCTGTTTGCTTGCTGTTAAGAGTTTTGATTTCAATGGATAAGGTCTTGCTATTGTAGTTTGTTGACGCCTTGCCATAACCAGTCATAGATTTAATCATACACTTATTATTAGTTAGAAAATTACTGTAGTTTATTATGTATTGTCGTAGTTGTTATTCTTAAAATACGAGAAACTAGCTCACAAAGATACATAAAAACCTTAATTTTACGTTATCATTATTGTTTTTATTTGCATAGCATAACAAATTACTAGTGGAAAATGAGTAATTTTGTCGTTTACATGTTGCAATAAAAACAAAAACTAATAGTTATATAGGTAATTTAGTAACTATAACGAACATAGAATAGAATTCAACAAAAAATAAAAAGAAAATGGAACCAGAGACTACGATGATGGGCACACCAATTATTTATTGGATATTCTTTATTGGTATAGCTCTTGTTAGTTGGCTAATAAGTGCAAACCTTAAAAGGAAATTCGCTCAATATTCTAAGATACCAACAGAAAAAGGACTAACAGGTAAGGACGTTGCTGTGAAAATGCTTCACGACCAAGATATTTACGATGTTACAGTAGAATGTGTTGAGGGGCAGCTTACAGACCATTATAACCCTCAAACAAAGACAGTAAACTTAAGTAAAGGAGTATATTATGGTGCAAATGTTGCAGCCGCAGCAGTTGCAGCTCACGAATGTGGCCATGCAGTTCAGCACCAAACTGCTTACGTATGGTTAACTATGCGTTCAACACTTGTTCCTGTTGTTAGCTTTGCTTCAAAATGGGTTATGTGGGTAATTCTTGGAGGAATGTTTATGGTAAACACTTTCCCTCAATTGCTTTTGGCAGGAATTGTTCTTTTTGGACTAACAACCCTATTTAGTTTCATAACTCTTCCAGTAGAAATTAACGCATCACAAAGAGCTTTAGTTTGGCTAGAAGACCATGAAGTTACTTCCCCATCATCACATCCAAAAGCAAAAGATGCATTAAGGTCTGCTGCATACACATACGTTGTTGCTGCACTTTCATCACTTGCAACCCTACTTTATTATGTAGCAATTTACATGGGACGTAGAGATTAATTAAAATATAAAACCTAAATGTCATTAATTGAATTTATAAAGAACAAAGTTTTTTGGAAGCATATTGGAATAATATCTATTGTTTTCATATCAATACTTATTCTAGTGTTTATTGGGCTCAACTTCTATACTCGTCATGGCTCAGAATATCAAATGCCAAACATAGAAGGACATTTTGTTGATGAGATGAACGAGATTGAGGGCATGAAAAACTTTGAGTTAATTGTAATGGATTCAATTTATACCCCAGGGGAGCATGAGGGGAAAATCATATCTCAAGACCCAAAAGAAGGAGCAAAGGTAAAAAAAGGAAGAAAAGTATATGTTATAGTAACTTCCTCGAAAGGAGAAAACATTCCGATGCCAAATTGTAAGGATCAAAGTGTTCGCTCTGCTGTTAACCAATTAACAAATGTTGGACTTAGAATAGGTAAGTTTATCTTCAATATTGGCGATTTCAATAATGTTGTTGTTGGACAAAGATACAAAGGAAGATCAATTGACGAGGGGATGGAAATACAAAGAGGAGAGGAAATTGATTTGGTAGTTGAAATGAACCAAGAGAGATATACAACCGATATGCCAAATATCATTGGACTAACAGAGCCAGAGGCAGAAAAGAAACTTTGGGAAGCGTCCTTAAATGTAGGGAATAAAGAATTTGAAGGCAAGAAAGACATTATCCATTCAAGGGTTGTTTCATTTTATCCAAATAATACCAGCGTAACAAAAGGAACCACAATAAGCATTAAGTTTATGAACGATACTAAGCCAAGCTATAAAGAAAAAGCTAAATCGTTTAGAATGGCAGAACCTGTTGTTGTGGAAGAATCTCCAACAAATCAAATAATAGATGACTTTGAATAAAAATATTAAATATTGCTTCTTATTAATTATTCTATTTGTTCTACTACCTTTTGCAGGACAAAGTCAGTTTAAATTGACTGATGCCTACCCAATAAACAATAATACAATTAATAAGAAATCGAAATCAATCAATAGGATATCCTTACCATTTATTGATGACTTCTCAAATTATCTTGATATTCCTAATCCAAGCTTATGGGAAAATAGTGGAGCATGGGTTAATACCGATTACCCTTTTTTACCTCCAACAATTGGAGTACTAACACTTGACGCCTTAAATTCTGAAGGTCAACTTTATTCGCTTGCAAACTCAACAGGTTTCTCAGCAGATACTATTTCATCTTGCTATATCCGTTTAGACTCAACTCTAGTTCCAAATAAGATACCATTAACCCCAGAGGATAGCATTTTTCTTAGTTTCTATGTTCAACCAGGTGGAGGATATGGACCTATTTGGGAAAGCATTGGTTCAACTCCTTCAAAAAAAGACTCCTTAGTTCTTCAGTTCTATTCAAAAGAAGATAATATTTGGAACTCGGTTTGGAAGACTCAGGGGCTAAGCATAGATAGTATTTATGCAAAGGATAGTGTATACTGGCTATATGTAAATATTCCAATAACAGAATCTAAATATTTTTCTAATAGTTTTCGTTTTCGTTTTCTCAACTACGCATCCCTTGACAATAACCCATCATATTCTTATGTTAGCAACTGCGATCAGTGGCATATAGACTATGTTTACCTGAATAAGGATAGGAAATATGACGATAAGACAACAAGAGATATTGCCTTTGTTAACCCTGCATATTCTCTTTTAAAACAATACCAAGCAATGCCCGCTATTCAATTTTTGCAAAGCGATATGGCAGACACTTTAAGCATTAAAATAGTTAACCTTGCCGACACTGCCCTAATCTCAACCTATAGATATGAAGTTAAAAACTCTAATAACGTAGTTGTTCATTCTTATGATGGAGGATACGAAAACATATATCCATATATAAAAACTAAGGAGTTTCAAACAATATCAAACCACGCATCACCTCTTGTTTCATTTGCCTATGAATTCGATAATAATGCTTGGACTTATTTCAACATTACTCACGTAGTTAAGCAAGGGGTAGGAACAGATAATAATGCCTTAAACGACACTATCCGTTTCCGCCAAACATTCGAGAACTATTTTGCTTATGATGATGGAACTGCAGAAAATGGATTTGGACTTGAGCCAATAAAGAACTCCAATTTGGCAGTAGGCTTTGATTTAAATGTATCAGACACCCTTATGGCTGTTGATATTTATTTCAATTCCACATACGAAGACGCTAATCAAAAACCATTCTTTATCTGTGTTTGGAATAGCTTGAACGGTCAGCCGTTAGATAGCATATACCACTCATATGCTTATCTCACTCCAGAAACCGAGGGCTTAAACCAATATAAAAGATATTACTTAGAAAGACCAGTTATTTTGCCTCAGGGCGAATCCTTTATATCAATTCAAACCAAATATAATGATTACCTAAACGTAGGATTTGATAGGAACACAGACGCTTCCTCAAAAATATTTGGCAACTGGGCTAATTCATGGGAGCAAAACACACTTTTCAAAGGCTCTCTAATGATTAGACCTTATTTTGGTTATAAATCAATTATTGGCCTTCAAGAAATTGACAAACAAGAAACAACCCTAAACATATATCCAAACCCAACAAACGGCATCCTAAACATTAGCTTATCAAATCAAGGGAATGAGTTTTCTAATTCCAGCTATGATTTAAGAATAGTAAATATGATGGGCAAGGAAGTTTATCGGCCGGGCTTTAAGAATCAAATAAACGTCTCAAACCTAGCAAATGGCGTATATATACTTTATCTTACCAATAAAGACACAAAACAAACCGTAACACAAAAACTAATTATTCAAAAATGATAGCACAGGAAAAAGACATAGAACAAGAAGAGGAAGTTGAATTATTTGAAAATTATCGTATTGAGGTAGATAAAGGACAAAGCCTATTGAGAATTGATAAGTTTTTGATGGATAAAATTGAGCAAACATCAAGAAATAAAATTCAACAAGCAGCAAATGCTGATTGCATAAAGGTTAATGATAAGCCAGTTAAATCTAATTATAGAGTACATCCAGGAGATATAATTCAAATATTCCTGACAACAGCACCACGTGAAGTAGAGATTATTCCACAAGATATTCCTATAAATATTTTTTACGAAGATGAGGATTTATTAATAGTTAACAAGCAACCCGAAATGGTTGTTCACCCAGGTTTTGGAAACTACACAGGAACATTATTAAATGCCCTAACATTCCACCTTCAAAAACAAAAAGACAAAGAAGGAAATCCATTAAGACCATTACTTGTTCACCGAATTGATAAAAACACCACAGGATTATTATTAGTTGCAAAAAACGAGATATCTCAGACATTTTTAGCAAAACAATTCTACGACCATGATATTGAAAGGACATATACGGCATTAGTTTGGGGAGATTTCAATGAAATGGAAGGAACGATTGAAGGGAATATTGGACGCTCACTAAAAGATAGAAGAGTTATGCAAGTTTTTCCTGATGGAGAATATGGCAAACCTGCTATCACCCATTGGAAAGTAATATTCCGTTTTGGCTATGTAACCCTAATTCAATGCAGATTGGAAACAGGAAGAACACACCAGATTAGAGCCCATATGAAACATATAGGACATCCACTCTTTAACGATGAAACCTATGGTGGAGACAAGATAATAAAAGGCACAACCTTCACTAAATACAAGCAATTTATACAAAACTGCTTCAAAATACTCCCTCGTCAAGCACTTCATGCAACAACACTTGGTTTTATACACCCTACAACAAGGAAAGAGGTGCATTTTGAGAGCCAATTGCCAGAGGATATGATGATTTTAAAGGATAAATGGGAGGCATATATCAACTATAATCGTCCAAAAGAGGATGAAGAAGCTGATAAAGACAGCATAAACGAGTCAAAACACGATGTTTCAAACGCAAAATAGGAGTGAAAAACTGAATCTTTGATTCAATAAATTAAAACAAAGAAAGAATTTCGTGAAACGCTGTTTTAAAAAATTAATACGCAGAGATAGAAAATTATTACGCAGTGTTTTTGGCGTAAAATAAGACAAGAAAAAACCCTTCGTTTATAGAAAACGAAGGGTTTTGTTGTTTTATAGAATGCAAGTAAAGGACTATTGAGTCTAGTGCTTTACTATTAATTTCTTTGTTGAGATTGTTTGTCCGTCACCAACTATTGAATAGAAGTATACTCCGTTTGGTAGGTCAGAAGTCGAAACAACTTGTTTTGCACTTGAGCCTCCATTTATTGAAATTGATTTTACTTCTTTCCCAATCATATTTCTAATAATTATCTTTCCTGAATTATAGTTTGAAGAAAGCGTATAGTTGATTGTTGTGTTGTAATTAGCAGGGTTAGGATAAACTTCCAATGAAGTGATTTTGTTGATTGGCTTTGTTGGTTTAGTTATTGAAGCGTTAAGATTCTTGTAAACTACAACAAATGATTGAAGAGATTGCATTGTTGTTGCGTCCAATAAGTGAACTCTTACAACTGAAGTCCTATCTGTAATATAACTATATTGTAAATCAAAAGTTGTGTATTCGACATTAGGGTTTAACGTAAATGCAGGGGAAATAGTGTCTGGTATGCAGTTTTCAAAGCACATAAACAATTCTGCACCATTAGCCGTGTCTGTTTTTTCAAGATATACTTTAACTTCTTTATTTTCTGTTGTAAGATTTGTGAAAGAGATAAAATCAACTGTCAAATCTCCTGAGGAAATATTAAAGTAAATGGTGTCACTGATAACTTCTCCTTCGTTTGCGAATTGAAAAGTTTGAGCTTTTAAGCCTAATGCTAAGCTAATTAATGCTATAAAAAATATATGTTTTTTCATCTTAAATATTGGTTTTAATTATGCAAATATACTATTGAAATTTCCAAAAAACAAATTTATTAAATGTTTTCTAGTATTATGACACAATAAAGTATATAACCTTACATTTTGTTTTTTATAAATGTACTGAATTAACTTGTACTACTTCTTTTGTTTCACCATTTGTAACAAAAACCACGACAGAACATTTTGAAATATCTTGTATATCTGAATCCACTTCTATCAAGTAGTTTTTATTGATTTTCTTTCCCTTGTTTGTAGGTAGTAAGCTTAGTGAATAATCTACAAGTCCATTTTTTCTTAGAACATGATTGAATTCAAAATCTGGAATTGTAGGAACCTCGCCGTAAATAGGGTCAGTATTTCTTTGAGAACCTATCATGCCACTTTCTAAAACTAGAATAGAAATAAGTGTAGGGGATGAATAGTTTTCAATAAATTCATTTTCACAGCTAACTAATATCATATTATCTTCTTGTCTATATTCCACTCCAAGATTTATATTCATTATATGTATTTGGTTTGTTAGGAAGTTTTGAATGTGATTATCCCAGCTTGCATCGTTAACTGCATAGGAGGATTCTATTTTTGTTCTATTTATCATTCCTGCTGGTAGTGCAGTGCAATTAAAGTTATTAGCCCATTTTTCACCATATTCTGTTCGGAGGTCTAAATTGTTATTGGTTGGTGAAGGGCTTGCGAATGCTGTTGCGTGAACTGCCATAACAACTAAGCGTTCTCCATATTTTGAAATTAGTTCAGTAGCTTTGGCTGCTGCACGTGGACAATTAGTACATTTCCATCCTGTATAATCTTCTAATAATACTTTTTGTTCAGAGCTTATAACAGTTATTGGAGTTGTTTCGCTAGTTTGTCCTTTTGGAAATACTAATTTCTCATCATCATCTATTGTTTCACAACTAATCCAAAAGATTGGAATAATTAATAACAAGCTATATAATATCTTTTTCATTTTTTCTTACTCTATTAGGTTTTAATTAAAAACTACTTGTAATTGTTGCAAACAATCCGTTTGAAGCTGGAACCATTCTACATACTCCTCCAATACACATTATTCCTTCTCTTTGTTTTCCATAACTAACTTGCACACGGCTTGTGCCATGAGTGTAGCCAAGAGAGAAATTATAATAATGCACCTTTTCTCCGTGAACGTTACCATAATTCCATTGGTCAGATGCTGCGGCAAAGAACTTTCCTCCTAAGTTAAATTCAACCGTTCCTTGTATCCAATCGCCTGCTGCCCATTCTCCATAGTCTTGTTCTGTTAAAAGAAGTTGTAGTTCATATCTTAAAGAATTCCTTTTCGATAGTTTTTGTGTTAGGTCTGCAGCAAAGATATTAGCATAAATAAAATCCTCTCCTGGATGCCCTATTGCAATAGGGTTAAAGGTTTGATAAGAATACATCATGCTAAGTTTATAATCACTACTTAGCTTCTTTGAAACCTCAAGGTTAAGTTCTTCAAAATATAATTCGTCCCCAACTTTGAAAAAAGAAGAATTGTAGCCATCTGTTCCTTCGGAGTTTCCTGCAACATTAAATCCAACTGCTTCTTTATCTATAGACATAGTTCGAGAATAGTTTAACTTAACATCTGTTCCGTATTTTCCACCAAGCATTGTGCTTTTCTTTATCTTATATATTATATCTGCCTGAATGCCCACCTCACCATTTACTTGTGTTGCGTAAGGGTACATTGCAAAAAGAGAATAAGCATGCTGACGAGTTAGGGCAGGAAGATAGTTTACGTTAAGCATATTTCCCACTTGGTTCCTTCTCGATTTAGAACTCATATTATCTATCCTCTTAGCCGATAGATTTATTCCTAATCCTTTTGCAGCATAACCAGCAGAAACGAGTGCTGCTTGTCCTTCTCTAAATATATATCCGTTAACTGCATTTGGGTCTTGTCCTTTTTTTGCATATTCAGCATTAATATTGAAAGCATTATACGACATTTGAACTCTTGCAGCACCAGAGCCTATATTCTCAGGGGTGTTCATCTTATAACTATCGCCTGATATTGGATCAATAATGAATTTATCTTCGGCTTTTTCGTAAACACTAACAAAGCTTCCTCCAAAATTTACTCTAAAAGGGGAGTTTTCAATACTTTTTATTAAGGAATTAAGAGAAAATTCTGCATCAAGTCCTCTAATTAGGCCAAAGTCATCAGAAGCCCATACGTCTTCCCAATAATATCTTTGTTTACCAATAATTCCTTTTACAGTTAAGCCTTCAATTGGTCTAGCAACAATTTTCAATCCATCCATTGCATTGTCTAGTCCAAGGTTTCTTTCTTCATAGGAACGAAAAACAAGCCCACTACCAAATTGTTCGTAATAGTTCCCTGCTGTTATTTCCAAGTAATCCTTTTTATAAGAAGCAAAACGATATGCAAAGCCTGCCCCTTTATATTCTTTGTCAAATCCAAGAATAGGATTTAAGTAAGCCTCAAAACGCATTCCTGCTGAGAAGTCTCCGTTTGTATATAGAATGTTTGTGAATGCATTCATTAGAGCCTTTTCACTGACTTTCTCTGCTCCAATAACAGTATCTTCTTTTGAAACCTGAAGGTCCATTTGAAAATTACCAGTAACCTTTCCTCCAAATACTCCTTGAGAAAAAGAGTTAGAGCTTATAATAACTAATAATAAAACTAATCCTATTTTTTTCATATTATTTTAGTTCTTCTCCTTTAACAACTTTTCTAAATACTTCAATCAAATTTTCTTCATCTCCTGGCGCATAACCAACATGTTGCCACACTATTTCACCTTTTTCATTAATAATAAATGTATGAGGAGGGTTATTAACACCTAAGGCACGTTTTAGTTCTGAGTTTTGGTCTAAAATAACTTCATAAGGCCAGTCTGAACCGCTAACTAATGGTTTTACTTTTGGGCAAGTTCTTGCGTCATCAATAGAAACAGCATATATTTTTATTCCTGTCTCTTCTTGCCACTGGTCATATTCTTCTGCCATTGCGTTAAGCTCCATCATGCAAGGCTTACACCATGTTGCCCAAAAGCATATTACATAAGGTTTGCCTTGGTTTGAAAACTCAGACGCTTTAATTGATTTACCGTCTAAGGTTTTAACGGTTATGGAAGGAAGTTCTGATTTAGGTTGATTATCTTGTGCCAA
>DUQY01000176.1 GCA_012837565.1 Bacteroidales bacterium
ATGTTACAGGAGGAGCTCACCCAAATAAATTAAAATATTATTTCGTTTACGATTTTTCATTAAGGAAAAAACTTAATAATGAAGATATACTCATTCCAAATATAAAAGATAACCTAAGCCTAAAAGAGCTTTTGCTTAATCAAATGATGAAACAAGAAAAGGCAAAACAAATATCGGATTTGAATTTGTTTGATGTAAAATCCTCCAAAGACTTTATCATTTCACCTATTATTTATTTCGATTCTACTAATCTTATTTTTGTTTATGGCGACTACGATATAAGAGCTTATGTTTATGGACCAACAGAAATCAAAATACCAATAAAAGAAGCAAAACCTTTCTTAAGAGAAGATTTTAAGAAAAGGCATTTCTCAGAATAGAACATTATTAATAGTATTTTTTCTTAAAACTTTTTACCTAATAGATTTCTCTCTATGAAAAAGATATTTTTACTTGCAGCTATAAGTATTATTGTACTTTCTTCTTGTTCTAAGAATAAGAAACAAGTACTTGTTGATCCATCAACAGGAAACGAAATAACAATGAATATAAATAGGTTTGAGGATGTCTTATTTGACAAAAGCCAACAAGACCTTAAGTCTCACTTGCAGGCTAACTTCGAAAACTATAAGCCTCTTTTCAATACTACATTAGACGATGCAGAATACTTCCAAATGATTAGCCATTTTGCAAACGACACCACAATGATTTCTGCTTATAAGGCAGTAAAAAAACGTTACCCTAGTTTAGATTGGGTTTCAAATCAGGTTACGAAAGCTTTCTCCGTTCTAATAGAAGACTATCCCAACACAAAAATTCCAAAGCTCTATTCCTTTATGTTTGGACCAGCTGATTTCTCTTATTCCTATTCAAGAAGGGTTGTTGCTCAAGAGGACTTCATAACCCTTGCAATTGACCTATATAGCATAAACACACTTCAAGAAAATCCATTCTATAGCCAGTATCCAAAATACATAATGTCAATGCTCGACTCTGCATACATAGTTCCTGATATAATGAATGCATATCTTAGAAACGTAACAACCCAAGATATACCTTTAATGGAACAAAGCCACCAGGCATCATTATGCGATATAATAATAGAAAGAGGGAAGTATTATTACGCATTAAAACAATTACTCCCTAAGTCATCAATGGGTGGCTTATTCCGATACACTCCTGAGCAAATGGATTGGGTTGAGAAGAATGAATACAATATTTGGGGATTTATTATTCAAAACCAGCTATTATATTCAAAAGACAGAACACAGTATATGCATATGATAACTGAAGGACCAACAACAAAAGGATTAAATGGTTCACCCTCTCGCCTTGGAGATTATATTGGCTATAAGATTGTTGAGAAATATATGAAAGGCAGCAATAAATCATTAAAGGAAATGTTTGAAACAAAGGATGCAAACCAAATACTTAAAGAATCATCTTATAGACCTAATAAGTAATTGCAATTATTGAAAGATTAAGAAATGAAACTACATATATCAGTACTTCTAAAATTCCTTCTAACACTTGGGTTATTATTATTAACCCAAATACCAATGTATTTCCTAAACACATCTATCTTTTCTGTTGATGGATTTGCAGATGTATTTTCTATTTTCTTAGGTTCTTTACGTTTTGGAATAGCAGCAACTGTTGTTTACCTTTCCTTCTTTATCGTCCTAAGCCTTCTTCCAATTCCAATAAGACAAAACAAATACTATAAAAGGCTTTGTAATTTCTTCTATGTGGTAGGAACAATCCTTATATTAGCACTTAGTTCCATTGATTTAGCGTATTATAAATTCACTTATAAGAGAATAACCTACGATTTCTTCAGTTACCTTGGAGTTGGCGGTGATTTCAAAGAACTTATACCTCAATTTGCAAGAGATTATTGGCATATTGTAATCATATTTGTTATTCTAACCATCATTTTCCACTTCCTTAGAAAGTTAATTGATAAGAAGTTCTCCTCAGAATTAATCATACCAAATGCTAAATGGTATCTTAAAAACTCATTACTTTTTATTTTTATAACAGGTATTTTCTTTATTGGTCAAAGAGGAGGACTCCAACTCCGACCAATAAGCATTGTTCATTCTAACTACTATACTTCAAGCCAAAACACACCACTTGTTCTCAACACTCCTTTCACCCTATACAGAACTTGGGGCGTAACAGGTGTTGAGCCAAAAGATTATTTTAAAGATCAGAAAGAACTTAGGCTTTATTTCGACCCAATAATTCATCCAACAGATAAACAAACAGATAGTCTTTTCACTCAGCCATTAGAAATAGGGAAGACAAATATTGTAGTAATAATTGTAGAAAGCTATTCTCAGGAATACATGAACGGATACACTCCTTTTCTTTCCTCTTTGGCTCAAAAATCAATCGTTTTTAATGGTTATGCAAATGCAAAAAGGAGTATTGATGGAGTTCCTGCTGTCCTTTCTTCCCTACCTTTGCTAAGCGAAGAATCTTTTATCATTTCCCAATATGGAAGCAATAACCTCTCATCCTTTGCCTCATTATTAAAACCATTCAACTATAAATCCTCTTTCTTCCATGGCGGATATAATGGCTCGATGGGCTTCGATGCTTTCTCCAAAAACATAGGCTACGATGATTATTACGGAAGAAGAGAATATAATAACGACAAGGACTACGACGGCAATTGGGGAATATTCGACGAACCTTTCCTCCAATACATGGTTAGAGAACTCGACCACTACAAAGAGCCATTCACCTCAACCGTATTCACCCTTTCTTCACACCACCCATACACAATACCTACTCAACATAAGGATAGATTCCCTAAAGGCACAATGATAGTCCACGAAACGGTTGGTTATGCCGACTATGCTTTGCAGCGTTTTTTCGAAGAGGCAGAGAAGAAACCTTGGTTTAATAATACATTATTTATTATCACTGCCGACCACTCGGCTGCAACACAGGAAGAAGAGTTTACAACCCTATTAGGGAAATTCCGTATACCAATAATATTCTATCATCCTAAACTAAAACAAGGCATAAAGATAAATAAAACCATACAACAAGCAGATATACTCCCAACAGCAATGGCTATGATTGGCTATCCAAAACCTTTTGTTGCCTTTGGACAAAATGCTTTTACAGAAGCAGACAAGCCCTATATATTATATGTAAGCGGAGAATATATGCTAGTAGAGGGTGATTACCTTTGCAAATATAACGAAGGGTTAGAGTCCAAACTATATTTTTTACCCAACGATGTAAATGCAAAAAATGACATTGGAAAAGAAAATAAAGATATTCTAAAAAGAATGACACTAAAAATACAAGCAATTATTCAAGAATATAATGCTAGACTAATTGAAAACACATTGGTAATTAAAGATGAAAAAAGATAAGATATTATTTATCATCAACCCAATATCGGGAATAGGCAAACAAAAGAAAGTAGAAGAATCAATAGAAAAGGTATTAGACTTTGATTTGTTTGAACATTATATTGCATATACCGAATATGCCCACCACGCAACAGCTCTTAGCCTTCAAGCAGCAATAAATAATATTGATATTGTTGTTTCTGTTGGAGGAGATGGTTCAATTAATGACTGCGTAAGAGGACTTATAGGAACAAACGTAACCCTGGGCATAATTCCTGCAGGAAGTGGCAATGGACTGGCAAGAACCCTTAACATACCTCTAAATATAGACGAAGCAATTGAGGTCTTAAATAAAAATAAGAGAGCAACCATAGACACCATAAAAGTAAATAATAAAATTTATGCCTCAATTGCAGGCATTGGTTTCGATGCTCTAATTGCAAAAGAGTTTAGAGAAACCAAGACAAGAGGATTTAATAAATACTTTTCCCTAATTTTTCAACACTATCCTTTCTATGAGCCAAAGAAATATGTGATTGAGTTTGATGGACAGGAAATTGAGACCGAGGCCTTGTTTGTAAGCTTTGCCAATAGCAACCAATTTGGATTCAACACCATCATTGCACCCTCGGCTAAGATAGATGACGGATATATACAGGTAAGCATAGTAAAGAAAGTACCACTTGTGATGTTACCATGGACTGCACAATTGCTGTTTTTCAGGAATTTCGACAAATCAATCTATGTAAGATCATTTAAGGCACAAGAAATAAAAGTAATAAATAACGATTCAAGATTAGTAAACCTTGATGGAGAATCAGTGTTAATGGATAAAGAATTAGTTTTTTCAATAAACCATAAATCACTTAACGTAATAATCCCAGAAGATAATGACAAAGAAAGAAAAGAACCGAGTTGGTATAGTCTATTCAACGAACCCCTCTTTCCAATACGAAGTATCTGAAGAGGAGACCTTTGAAACCCTTCCTTCCAAACAACAAAACCTTAAAGTCCAGCTCGACAAAAAGCAAAGAGGAGGTAAGAAAGTAACCCTTATAACAGGATTTATTGGCTCAGAAGACGATCTTTCTGTTTTAGGAAAGATGCTTAAAACAAAGTGTGGCGTAGGTGGAAACACTAAAGATGGAGAGATTTTAATTCAAGGTGACCATAGAGAAAAAGTGATAGCACTATTGATTTCAGAGGGCTATAAAGCAAAGAAAGTAGGAGGCTAAACAAATCCCTCTTACTTTGTTTAAAATCAGCATAATCAAGCATTAAATTTCTATCTCTTTGTTTTAAATTGCTAAGATGTACATCTCACGCCGCTAAGATGTACATCTCAGCGTGCTAAGATGCACATCTCAGTAAGCTAAGATGTACATCTTAGCAAAATGAATCTTTGAAAGAATAATTTTATACAGCGTTTTAATTTAATAATTCTTTGTTTAAGGCTCTAAGAACCCAAATTCATTAAACTCATATTTGATAAATCTATTTGTATTTTGTGTATATTTGCATTTTATAAGTAGAAAAAGATATGCAAGAATATAATCAAGGGGAATTACTTAAGAATGTAAATTACCCAGAGGACATAAAGAAATTGTCTAAGAGTCAATTACCTCAGCTTTGTAATGAGGTTAGAAGTTATATTATTGATGTTTTGGCTAAGAACCCAGGACATCTTGGCTCTTCGCTAGGAACGGTTGAGTTAACTATTGCCCTTCATTATGTTTATGATATTCCTGTGGATTCTCTTATCTGGGATGTTGGTCACCAGGCCTATTCCCATAAGCTAATTACTGGAAGGAAAGATAGGTTTCATACTATTAGGAAATTAAATGGTTTGAGCGGTTTTCCTAAGATTGAAGAAAGTAAGTACGATTGCTTTGGAACAGGGCATTCCTCAACTTCTATTTCTGCAATTTTGGGTATGGCTATGGCAGATAAGTTGAAGGGAAATGAAAAACACAATCATATTGCTGTTATTGGCGATGGTTCGATGACAGGTGGAATGGTTTTTGAAGCCTTAAACCACGCAGGAACTACCGATTGTGATATGCTTGTTATTCTTAACGATAATGGCATCTCAATTGATAAGAAGGTTGGTGCAATGGGTGAATACTTTACCCTAATGACTACTTCACCTACTTATAATAGAGTAAAGAATAAATTATGGAATATGTTGGGAGGTAACTCTTCTTCATATCATAAGCCAAAGACTTTAGTTAATCGAGTTTTATTTGCTACTAAATCAGTTTTTTCTGGTAAAAGCAATTTCTTTGAAGCTCTTAGGATAAGATATTTTGGACCAATAAAAGGAAATGATGTACTTGCCTTGGTTAAAACTCTTGAAGACTTAAAGAAAATTAATGGTCCCAAGATTCTACATATAATTACCAAAAAAGGAAAAGGACTAAAGTCGGCAGAAGATAATCCAATAACCTACCATGCTCCTGGAGTTTTCAATCCTAAGACAGGACAAAGGGAACAATGTGATAGTGGTGGAGATGATTGTATTAGTAAGTTCCAAGATGTTTTTGGAGATACTTTGGTTGAGCTTGGAGAGATGAACCAGAAGATTGTAGGGATTACTCCTGCTATGCTTTCGGGGTGCTCAATGAATAAGTTTATGGAGACCTTCCCTGAAAGGTGTTTTGATGTTGGCATTGCAGAGCAGCACGCTGTTTGTTTTTCGGCAGGGCTTGCAGCAAATGGTTTAATTCCTTTCTGTAATGTTTATTCTTCTTTCCTACAAAGAGCTTATGACCAAATCATTCACGATGTTGCCTTGCAAAACCTTCCTGTTATTCTATGTCTAGACCGTGCAGGACTAGTGGGCGAAGATGGCGCAACGCATCATGGGGTTTTCGACTTATCTTATCTTCGTGCTATTCCTAACCTAACAATATTTGCTCCTTTAAATGAATCGGAGTTAAGAAACATTATGTACACAGCTCAAAAGGGAATTTCCTCTCCTATGGTTATTCGTTATCCAAGGGGTAAGGGTTATTTGAAGAGCTGGAGAAATGAATTTGAAACAATAGAGATTGGTAAGGGTGAAAAGATAAGAGATGGTAAGGATGTTGCTATTCTTTCATTAGGAGCAATTGGAATAAATGCCATTATTGCTGCAAACGAACTAGCGAAGGATTCAATAGAAGTTGCTATATATAATATGCGATTCTTAAAACCAATGGATACTGCAATGCTTGAAGAAGTCTTTGCTAGCTATGATAACATCATTACCATTGAGGATGGTGCTGAGAATGGCGGTTTTGGTTCGGCTGTGAGTGAATATGCAATTGATAAAGGATATAAGAATAGCATATTTAGAATGGGAATAAAGGATGAGTTTATTGAACATGGCTCTGTACAAGAACTACAAAAGCTATGCAAAATTGATTCGCATAGCTTAGTTTCAAGGGTTAAAGAGGTTCTTTCTAAATAGAATTAGAAGTTAAATACTTCTTCCTATTTCTTAGTCTCTTTAGTATCTGTAATTTCTTTTTAGGCTAAAGGCTCTTTCTTTTCCACAGCTTCTTTTTTCTCTGCTGTAGGCTTTGGAGTGTTAGGTTTGTTTTCTTCAACCTTAACTCCTAACGGAACTACATCTACAAGGACATCATTCTTACTAACTATTTGTCCTTTCTTAATGTTGATTGCTCCAATTGTTCCGTCTATTGTAGAGCAAAGCTCATTATCCATCTTCATTGCATGTAAGGTAAATAAAGGATCTCCTTTCTTTACTTTCTGACCTTTTTTCACAAAGATATCAATAATTGTACCTGGAATAAATGCATATATTTGTCCTGGTTCAACCTTAACATATAATGAGCGATAATGAGTTCTAATATCTGGTTTAATATTTGACATATTCTTTGTTTAATTCGATTTTATGATTTAATTCTCTTAGATAATTATTATTTAGAATGGAGGAATACCATGTTTCTTCCATGGATTCTCAACAACCTTACTCTTTGTCATTTCAAGAGCATGAATTAAATCATAAAATCGAATTAAACAAAGAATATGTCAAATA
>DUQY01000012.1 GCA_012837565.1 Bacteroidales bacterium
AAGGATGGGTAATTGCTTTAGCTTTGCAAAACAACTTACCTTCTTTCTTAAATACTAATTCTGCTGGTTCTTGTGCATCTCCTGTTCCCAAAAACTTCCCTCCTTGTTGTGTGAAACCACCAACATAGTCAACATCTGGAAATATATTTTTTATTATCTCTTCTCTCTTATATGAATAGAATCTTGGGAAACTTAATTCCTTAACCTTGTCAGAGCATTGGTCTTCAAAACTACCACTAAGTTTATGTTGAAAATATTCTTTGTTGGTAAACTGAACTGAATCAGCAAATATAGCAGCTCTTTTTAGTGAAACAGTAAAATCTGATAACTCAGCATATACTTGATCTTTTGGTAAGCCTGCTCTTGAAAAATCAATCTTTCCTCCTTTTCCTTCAAAGAATTGTTCTACAATATAGAACTTACCCTTTGTGGAAAAAAGAGTATTCTCGTCTTTTTGTGAGGAATAAGTTAGGTCTATATTTGAGGCAAAGTCAACATAAGGTCCTCTAATTGTATCTATCCTAATATTATAGCCATTATGTTTTACTTTCCAATTTACAGTTTTTGATGAATATAGAGAGTTGAACTTAACTAAGTTAAGGGAAGTATTTACAGCCTCATTGAAAGCTCCAAGTGTGGCGGACTTAATAGTCCACTGAAGCCCTTTAAACCATTGGTTATAACTTTCTTTTGATTGGTTGGCAGATTGGAAAGCTACTTGTGTTTCAATGAAATCGAAGAATCCTGGTATTGGTCTAACTCTTTTCTTTAACATATCGTTTGAAAGAGACATCACATCGTGTTTTTGTTGCGATGGGATAGAATTCCAAATACTTGAATAATTTAAGATAAGCTCTTCATATTCTTTTTGCTTATCCTTTTTCATATTAACATCAGATTTGTAAAACTCTACAAGCTCATCAATATAGGTATCTGAATTCCCACTAAACTCCTTAAATCTTTGGGCAAAGACATTTAAACCAATGCCTAAAACCAAAAGAGTTAAAACAAATCTTTTAAAAACCATTTTTTTATTTTTTTATCAAACGTAACGCAGCCCAATTATCTTTTGATATTTGCCTATCGAGGCTAAAACCATATTTCGATGCCTCTTCCATCAATATAGGAATATCTTCTACATAAAACCCACTCAAAAACAAAACGCCTCCATTTTTTATATGCTTAGAGTACTTTTGCATATCCTGAAGAAGAATGTTCCTATTTATATTTGCAATAAAAACATCGTATTCTCCGTCCAAAAGACTTGAATCACCATATCTAACAACGATATCAGACTGATTGGTCTGAACATTTTCTAATGCGTTTTTATAAGCCCACTCATCATTATCAATAGCCTCAACATAAGCTGCACCTTTCATTTTGGCTAAAATTGCCAAAACTCCTGTACCACTACCCATATCCATCAAGTTCTTTCCTTCTACATTCTCATTCTGAAGAAGTTCTATTATTTGGAATGTAGTTGGGTGATGAGCTGTGCCAAATGACATTTTTGGAGATATTTCAATATTAAATTCAACCTCCTCTAATGGGGAGTGGAAATGAGCATGAACATAACAATAATTATTAATTAGAACAGCAGGATAGGATTTTTCCCATTCAGCATTCCAATCTTGTTGCTCTATTTCCTTTTTATTGGTTGATAATTCAACATCAGGATTAAAACCTATAAATCTTTCTATTAATAGGTTAAGCTCTTTTTCGCTATAAAGCCCTTCCTGACAATAGGCTAAAAACCCCTTATTTGTATCCTGAAAACTCTCAAATCCAATATCGCATAAATCGGATTGAAGAATCTCTGAATACATTTCAAGGGGTTTTATACTAAACTCTATTTCAATATATTTCATATATATTTATTAAATCTATTTTTCTTCCTAAAAAGAAGTTATGATAGCAAGGAAGTCATCTGCTTTTAATGAAGCACCTCCAATTAATCCGCCATCAACATCTTTATTTGCAAACAATTCTTTTGCATTCTTAGGATTACAGCTACCACCATAAAGAATTGAAATTTCTTCTGAAACTTCTTTTCCGTATTTTTCTGTAAGTAGAGAACGAATATGAGCATGCATTTCTTGTGCTTGCTCTGAGGTTGCTGTTTTTCCTGTGCCAATAGCCCAAACTGGTTCGTATGCTATAACAACATCTAAAATTTCTTCTTTTGTTAGACCGAAAAGACTTTCAACTATTTGAGTTTTAACAACATCAAAATGTTTTTCAGCTTCTCTTTCTTCCAAAACTTCACCACAACAAACTATTGGTCTAATACCATTTACTAATAATTTGTTTACTTTTGCTGCAATTTCTTGGTTTGTTTCGTGAAAGTATTTTCTTCTTTCGCTATGTCCAACAATGCAATATTCAATATTCATTGAAGCTAACATTTGGGCTGACACCTCTCCTGTATATGCTCCATCATCAAATGCAGATACGTTTTGAGCTCCTGCAAAGAAATTGGATTCTTGAGCTAAGTCGGAGGTTAGTTCTAAGTATGGAGATGGTGGACAAACAATAATTGTTGTTTCCGTTTCAACTTCGTCTAATTTTTCTGCAAGTAAATTCACTAAATCATCAGCTTGTTCAAAGCCTAGATTCATTTTCCAGTTTCCAGCAACTAT
>DUQY01000177.1 GCA_012837565.1 Bacteroidales bacterium
ATGCTACCAAAACCCCTGTAACAGTCAAAACTCGCTTAGGTTATAGTGGAGACTCGAAACCCATTGTGGAAGTAGCCGAAAGATTGCAGGATGTGGGAATTCAAGCCATAAGCATACATGGAAGAACACGCTCACAAATGTATAGAGGACAAGCAGACTGGACACTAATTGGAGAGGTGAAGAACAATCAAAGAATGACAATACCCATTTTTGGAAATGGAGATATAGATTCAGCAGAAAAAGTAATAGAATATAAAAATCGCTATGGAGTAGATGGCATATTAATAGGAAGAGCCACCATAGGAAACCCATTTATATTCCAACAAGCAAAAGAACTCTTAGCAAACAAAACCCCCACCCCAATAAGCATAGAAGAAAAAGTAATGGTTTGTAAAGAACATTTTGAAGGACTAATAGCACTCAGAGGAGAGAAAAATGCAATATTTGAAATGCGTAAAAACTACTCAGGTTACTTCAAAGGACTAAGAGACTTCAAACCCTTCCGCCTACAATTAGTAAGCACCACCAACCCAACAGAAATACAAGAGATATTTAATCGAATACTGGAAGCTTATTAAGTGTTTAGGTGTTTAGGTGTTGAGGTGTTGAGGTGTTTTTGTCTTAATCAGGATTCTTGTTTTTACAAGCGGCAAGCCGATGATTCAGGATTGATAGGATAATAGTCTAAACGTCATTGCGAACCGAAGGTGAAGCAATCCAGAAAAAAGTAGAATAATTATACTAGTAATACTGGATTGCTTCGTTTTTAGCTCGCAATGACGGAAATAACTAAACATCTCAACAACTAAACAAAAACAAACAATATTCCAACCGATTAATCAGTCGTGCTGTATATGTTATGCCACTCAATTGGGAACATTAACTTTCCTAGTAGAGAATTAAAAGAATGGACAATGAAAAAGCCGAAACTTTTTATTGTCTCGGCTTAATTTGTTTTAGTCTATATTTAGATTTAATGCTTTTGCTACTCCTTTGCCATATTCTGGGTCAGCTTTGTAGCAATTTTCAATATGTCTTCTCTTGATAAATTCTTCGCAATCTCCCATATTTCTTGCTGTGTTATCGAATAGACATTGCTTTTCTTCTTGGCTCATAAGTCTAAATAACATTCCAGGTTGGGTATAGTAATCATTATCATATTCTCTTTCATTATAATGATAAGCATCGCCATTGATTTCTAATGGTGGTTCTTGTTTTTCAGGACTATCCTTCCACTCTTTATAGCTATTAGGTTCATAGCCAATGGTTCCACCATAATTATCATCTACCCTCATTGCTCCATCTCTATGATAGGAATGGAAAGGACAGCGAGGTCGATTTACTGGTATAAGGTTGTGATTAACTCCTAAACGATATCTTTGAGCGTCTCCATAAGAGAATAATCTTCCTTGAAGCATTTTATCGGGAGAGAAGCCAATTCCTTCAACAATATTTGCAGGATTAAACGCCGCTTGTTCAACTTCGGCAAAATAGTTTTCAGGATTTCTATTCAATTCCAATACCCCAACATCTATTAATGGGAAATCTTTTTTAAGCCAAACCTTAGTTAAATCGAAAGGATTAAAATTATAGGTCTTTGCTTGTTCTTCGGTCATTAGTTGAATTTTCAAGTTCCAACGTGGGAAATCACCCTTTTCAATACTGTCAAATAAATCTCTTTGATGTGACTCTCTATCATTGGCAATAATATTAGCAGCTTCCATATCTGTTAAATTCTTTATCCCTTGTTGGGAAACGAAATGGAATTTAACCCAAATTCTCTTGTTTTCGGAGTTAATAAAACTATATGTATGGCTTCCAAATCCGTGCATATGTCTATAAGAATAAGGTATGCCACGAGTACTCATAGTTATGGTAACTTGATGTAGTGCCTCAGGTAAGGATGTCCAAAAATCCCAATTATTATTTGCACTTCTAAGATTAGTCTTAGGGTCTCTCTTTACTGCATGGTTAAGGTCTGGGAATTTCATTGGGTCACGAAGAAAGAATACAGGAGTATTATTCCCAACCAAATCCCAATTACCCTCATCGGTATAGAATTTAATTGCAAACCCTCTAATATCCCTTTCAGCATCAGCAGCACCTCTTTCACCTGCAACAGTAGAGAATCTAACAAAACACTCTGTTTCTTTTCCAATATTTTTAAATATGGATGCCTTAGTGTATTTCGTTATATCGTGAGTAACGGTAAATTTACCATAAGCACCCGAACCTTTGGCATGCATTCTTCTTTCGGGTATTACCTCTCTGTCGAAATGAGCAAGTTTTTCTAAGAACCATATATCTTGAAGCATCATAGGTCCTCTCTGTCCTGCCGTTTGAGCATTTTGATTCTCAACCACAGGTCTACCATTAGTAGAAGTTAATTTCTTTTCCATAATTAAATATATTTGTTTGTAAATCTCTCATAACCAACACAACTAAGGAACTTCAAATAAAATATGGGAACTTCTAATAATATATATTATTTATTTTTTAAAGGACAGAAGTTCCCTTTTTAAGTCCCTTAAGAAATATGCGCCAAATATACAATCTTTTTTATACTAAAGTGATGATTTGGGAATTATTTTTTATTAAATATTTACTGCTTTATATCTTTACTTGTTTGTCTGTAATATACAACAATAATTAATTTTTAATTGATAATAGATTTAATCTTATAATTTGCTCATATCTACACATATTATAAACTAAATTGACTAATCCGATTATTCCTTTAGCTTTTCTTAATCCTATTGAACGAATTTTAAAATCATTCATACTATTTGTTACAAATCCAAATGCATGCTCTACTCGACAACGAGTTTTTGATTTAATGCGGTTGTTTTCTTTTTGTTTATTTG
>DUQY01000329.1 GCA_012837565.1 Bacteroidales bacterium
ATAACCCATCGCAGTTAGACTCTCGCAATTCCTTCTACTCCTACAGTCGTGGCAATTCGCGATTTGAGGCAGGAACTAATTTCTCCATTGCTCGCAATACACGCATGAGTATAACAGCAAAACAACAAACCGATGAAGGAGTAACTGGCTATAGTAACACCCAAGAGAAACAGCCGACATCTAAAATGAGTTCGTTTCGTCTCACTGAGTCTATCAATTGGCGCAGTCGCAATTCAGAGCATTCCGTTGGGTTGTCTTCCGAGAATGGATTTACTAAGATACCTTTTGTTTCTGGACAACAGTTTCAACTACGGGTAAATACCAACTATAACTACCGCATCTTTTCATTGAATAGCTACTATCAAAAAGGAGATTTTACCATATATGAGGCATACAGAAATGCACTCGATAATAAAGATAGTTACCGTTTCAATGTGTCGGGAAGTGTAAGAAAAGAGTTCTTTGGCAAAAGATTGAAGACAGACTTGAATGTGAATTACAACCGCGATTCCTATTCAGGTTCAAACTGGACCTACTCTGGACGTGTGGACTATGCCATCACTCCGCAGTTTTCGAGTTTTGTCAATGCGTATGCATATAGTTACAACAGCAGCAGTTATAGCTCGTTCAATACGAATGTTCAAGCGGGTGTTCGCTACAACTTACCCACAGCTCAGCAGGCTGCAGTAGGTAAAAAAGGAGACTTGAAGCTATTCCTATATTACGACAACAATGTAAATGGCATTTATGATGCTGGTGACACTCCTGCCGAAGATCGCATTGTGACAATTGGTGGGGTAAGCTTTATAAGCAATAGAAAAGGAGAGGTGGAGTATAGGAAGTTGCCATATAACGACTATTCACTTAAAATACCATCGCAAGATTGGTATGCTGTTGCTCCACCATCAATAACTATTGCTGGTAAACGAACAACATTGGAAGTGGCATTGCAACGCACAGGAAAAGTGACAGGTAAACTCTTCTATAAGTACGATGCACGTTTGAGTGAAGAGTTTGCAGAAAAATATGGCGGTCTCCGTATGTGGGCAACTGCTACCAATGGAAAGAAAATTGAAGCCCTTACGAATGCCAATGGAGAGTTCACACTGTTCCTCCCTGTAGGTGAGTACGAAATATCGGTTGATGCCAACTCATTGACCAAAAATGTGTATACCGACTTCGAACCGCAAACAGTGAAAGTAGTGGCAGATGAAACAACGGAAATCCCTGCTATTGAATTGAAGATTCAGCAGCGGAAGATTGAGGTGAAGAGGTTTGGGAGTTAAATTAATGGTTAATTATTAATGATAAATTATTAATGGTAAATGGTAAATGGACATTGTAGGGGCAAGTCGTGACTTGTCCATTTATTGCAGGTTACGAATGATAAAATAGCATTTGTCATACTGAACGCAGTAATGTATCTGTTCAAATCTTGAAGAATTTGAAACGGGTTGCAGAATATGATGCAGACTGTTAAACTTTTGTGAGACGCGCTTTAATTATTTTGCTACGCAACACACCGATTGGAAATCGGCGCGGGCAGAACATTAATAAATTAGCTTATAGGCGTTAGCTATTTAGCGAACAAAACCCCATAAGGGGTGTGATTATTATAGAGTCAGATGTAAAGACGG
>DUQY01000013.1 GCA_012837565.1 Bacteroidales bacterium
AACAGCTTTACGGAGAAAGTGAAGGAAAGGACGGTAAGGGATTATTCCCAGCAAGTGTTTGCAATACAACAGACCTTCACTCTATGGGACAATATGTTCAAGATGGGGAAAGGCTTATGTTTGAAACCATAGTTCATGTTGAAAATTCAGAGAAGAAAGTGAAGATTCCTTATGATGGGAATAATTATGATGGATTAAACTACTTGTCAAACCTATCTCTTACAGAAATAAATCATAAGGCAGAGGAAGGTACATCAATGGCACATATTGAGGGTAAGGTACCGCAAATTAGAATCAGTATTGAGAAACTAAACGAAGAGAATTTAGGAAAACTAGTATTTTTCTTTGAGTTTTCTTGCGGCCTAAGTGGATATCTATTAGGTGTTAATCCTTTCGACCAACCAGGAGTTGAGGCATATAAGAAGAATATGTTTAAACTCTTAGAAAAAAACTAAAAAGAAAAAACAATATATAATAAAGATAAAGCCTTATATCAAATACCAAATTGTGGTTTAAGTGATTTAAGGCTTTTTTCTTTAAAAGCGAATTGACAGATTGATAAGCCAGAAAATAAAACCTAATGAAAATAAAAGAAGATAGTATTATAGACATTTTTGAATCGCAGAGAGAGTTTTTCTTAACAGACTCTACCAGAGGTTTAGACTTTAGGATAAGAAACTTAAAGGCTTTAAAAGAAGAGATAATTAATAACGAAAAAGCTATTCAAGAGGCTCTTTTCAAAGACTTACATAAGTCAGAAGAGGAAGCTTATCTTACAGAAATAGGTATTATTATTTCGGAGATCAATCAGAATATTAAGAAACTAAGGGGATGGGCAAAACCAAGGAATGTTTGGTCTTCTCTTGCTTGTTTCCCATCCTCTGCTAAGATTGTTTCAGAACCCTATGGCGTTGTATTAGTTATCTCGCCATGGAACTACCCCTTCCAATTAGCTCTTTCTCCACTTATTGGAGCAATAGCCGCTGGAAATACTGCAATTATTAAGCCTGCAGAATATAGTCCTAATACATCTAATATTATTAAGACAATCACTGACAAAGTCTTTAAGCCTAATTATATAAAAACAATTATAGGAGGGAAGGAAGAAAATCAAATCCTATTAGACCTCCCTTTTGATTATATATTTTTTACAGGTAGTCCTGTTTTGGGCAAAGTAGTAATGGAAAAAGCATCAAAACATCTCACCCCAGTTACTTTGGAGCTTGGGGGAAAGAGTCCTTGTATTGTTGATCAAACATCGGATATTAAGTTATCTGCAAAGAGAATAGCATTTGGGAAATTCCTAAATTCGGGTCAAACCTGTATAGCTCCAGATCATATTTTTATTCATAAAAGCATTAAAGATGAGTTTGTAAGTGAGTTTGTTATCGCAATTAAAGCGTTTTATTCTGACAATCAGGAAAGCTCTAAGGACTTTGGAAGGATAATTAATGAATTACATTTCAATAGACTGTCAGCCCTCTTGAAAGATGGAGATATTATTTATGGAGGGAAAACAAATAAAGAAACGCGTTATATTTCCCCAACTCTAATTGAAAATATAAAGTTAGACTCAGACTTATTAAATTCTGAAATCTTTGGACCAATACTTCCAATAATAACTTTTGAAAATATTAATCAGATAATAGAATCAATAAGAAGGAAGCCAAAACCTTTAGCTCTATATGTTTTCTCATCTTCTAAGCTGACCCAAAACAAGATAATATCAAAGATATCCTCTGGTGGGGTATGTGTAAATGATACTATTATGCATATTGTTCCTGAGGATTTACCATTCGGAGGAGTTGGTAACAGTGGTATGGGTTCATACCATGGAAAGAAAAGCTTTGAAACTTTTTCTCATCAAAAGTCAGTCCTATTTAGGGGAACATTTTTAGATGTTGCACTACGTTATCCTCCTTTTACTAAGAAAAAACTATCCCTTATTAAGAAATTAATCTAATTAAGGGATAGTATATATTGAATAATTGAAAGCCTTTTATTTAAATGCTAACTTGTGTTTAGCGTGATTTAAGGCTTTTTATTATTATATAAGCCAAGAGACTAAATACTGATAAGCCAATAAATACATAGTTGAAATTGTATCTGCCTGTTGCTACTTGTCCAATTATATCAAATAAACAGAAGATTAAAGTTAAGGCAGCAAAGGAGTTTTTCTCACTTTTGATTGCTTTCATAAAGTTAAATGGTAGTGAAGGTTTCTTATAGTTTTTGAATCTTGGCAAAAAGGTTGGTACTGTATTTGCCCAGTTTAAGTATTTATCTCCAAACTTATCTCTTAGATATGCTTCTTCTGCATACATTATTCTTTCATAGTATACCCAGTAAACTAAGCAAAACACCAGTGCAAACCAAATATTTGCAATTAGAAGTGTTGCAGAAAGCCACATTAGGAAGTTGCCTAAGTATAGAGGGTGACGAACTATTGAATATATTCCTGTGCTATTAACTTGATCAGCTTTTTGTTCTGCGGTATTTTTGCCAGAAGTGTTTTCTGCAGCATGTCCAACAACATGAAGTCTAATAAACAAGCCTGTTAGTCCAACTAAGAGACAGAAATAATTATATAACTGTTCATAAAGTGTTTCTTGACCAAAGATAAATCCTTTATCCATTTCTTTAAGGATATATAAGCCTAAGCCAACAATTATTATAAATAATGGAAGGTAGCTTCTATATTTGAAAAGCCAGTTACCTTGTTCTCGCATATCTTCTTTTAATGCCAAATTCTTTATGTTTGATTATTTAATTCGTTGCAAAGATAATTTATTTTACTTCTCTTTCCTCTATTAATTCTTCTTGGGTTTTGTTTTTCCCTTTTCTAACAATTAATATAACTGCTAAGATAATGATTATTACTCCAATTACAATCTGTAAATTGATAGTCTCGTTAAATACTATTATTCCTATAATTATTGCTGTAACAGGTTCTAGTGGAGATAAGAGGGCAGTAATTGTTGAGCCAATTGCCTTAATGGCTAATATTAGAGTTAGGTTTGCAATAATTGTAGAGAAAACAGCCATTAATAATATATCTACTCCTGATGCAATTGAAGGGATAGGGCTTAGGCTTCCTCTAATAAGACTTAAACCAAGGCAGATAAACATTGCAACCGTTATAACATAGAAAGTTAAGACGCTTGAATTAATATCCTTCATTGAAGATTTATTAACTCCAATTATATACATACTATACATTAGGTTTGTTATGGTCAGAAGGAATATGCCATAACCACTTACTAAGCCAGTATTAGGTGAATAGGAGAGCAGGAATACCCCAAGAAGTGAGAGAGCAAGTGAGATATATATTGACTTTTGAAGCTTTTCTTTATAGAATATCCACATAAATATGGAAATCATAACAGGGAATTGAAATCCTATTGTTGTGCCAATGCCTGATGGGATATAATCGTAGGAAGAAACTAGTGTGATACCTGTTAAACCATAACCTGCTCCACCAATTAGGACAATATCTCTAATATTTTTTTTGCTTAACTTAAAGTTTGCCTTACGAAAAAGAAGGTAAGCTCCATAGATTATCATTGCAAAGAGAAATCTATAAAACATAAGTGTTTCTGTGCTCATCCCCTCTGCTTTCACAGGAATAGAGAATAAAGGAAGAGTTCCAAAGGTTATGGAGGAAATAAGTGCATATATTATTCCTCTTATCATTACATTATTAGTCTTATTAGCAGACAATATTGATGATTTTTTTAGGTACAAAGATTAACTTCTTAAGTTGTTTCCCTTCCATAAATCTCTTTACTTCTTCATTTGCTAAGACTTCTAACTCAATTTCTTTTGCTGGCTTATCTAATGGGAATTCCATTGTTATTCTCATCTTTCCATTAATAGAAACAGGGTAATTATAAGAGCTTTCCACAAGTAGGCTTTCGTCAATTTCTGGGAATGGAGCAAAACTTATTGTTTCCTTATGCCCTAATAAACTCCATAGCTCTTCTGCAATAAATGGTGCAAAAGGCGATATTATGATTGCAAGTTTTTCTAATATTTCTCTTTTATTAGATTTAAGGTCTGTAAGTTCATTAACACAAACCATAAAGGTTGATACTGAAGTGTTGAAACTAAAACGTTCTATATCTGATTGAACTTTTTTGACGGCTTTATAAAGAGCCTTATATTCATCTTTCGTTGGCTTTTCTTCTGATATACATAGGTTATTGTCCTTATCATGATATAGCTTCCAAAGTTTACGCATAAAACGGAAAACACCTTCAATTCCTTTAATATCCCATGGTTTTGATTGTTCCAAAGGTCCTAAGAACATTTCATAAAGTCTTAAAGTGTCTGCACCATAACGTTCAATTAAATCGTCTGGGTTCTGCACATTATACAAGCTCTTAGACATTTTCTCAACCTCAAAACCACAATGATACTCTCCATCTTCTAAGATAAACTCTGCACTTGCAAACTCTTCTCTCCAAGTTTTAAAGGCTTCAATATCTAATATATCGTTGTTTACAATATTGATATCAACATGTATAGGGTCAAATTCATAGTCTTTTCGTAAATTATAAGAAACAAACTTATTAGTCCCCTTAACTCTATAAACAAAATTAGAACGTCCTTGTATCATTCCTTGATTTATTAGCTTTTGATAAGGTTCGTCCTTAATACAAAGTCCTAAATCGAAGAGAAACTTAGTTATAAAACGAGAATAAAGTAGGTGTCCTGTTGCGTGTTCACTTCCTCCAATATATAAATCTACATTTTGCCAGTACTCATTAGATTCTTTTGAGAAATACTCTTTTTCGTTATTTGGGTCCATATATCGTAGAGAGTAGGCATTTGAACCAGCAAAGCCAGGCATAGTATTAGTGTCTAATGGATATGTTTCTCCATTAATAGTATAAGTCCAATCCTTTGCTCTTGCTATTGGTGGCTCACCATCTTCAGTAGGCAAGTAAACATCAATATCAGGTAACTCTAAAGGAAGATCTTTTTCTTCGATGCTATAAGGAATTCCATCTTTATAATATATAGGAAAAGGTTCTCCCCAATATCTTTGACGTGAGAATATGGCATCTCTTAGTCTGTAATTAATTGTACTATATCCTATTTCTTTTTCTCTTACATATTCAATAACCTTGTTCATAGCCTCCGTAACTTCCAACCCTGTAATAAAGCCAGAGTTAATGCAGTGACCATTCTTTGAATCTTTTGTTTCTGTCCAAGAGTTTACATCCTCTTCTTTTTCTCCAAGAGGAACAACAACTTGCTTTATTGGTAGATTGAAATGACGTGCAAAAGCAAAGTCTCTTGCATCATGACCAGGAACTGCCATAATAGCACCTGTGCCGTAGCCTGCCAAAACATATTCAGATATCCAAATAGGAATTCTTTCATTGCTTAATGGATTAATAGCATAAGAGCCAGTAAATACTCCTGATATTTGCTTAACCTCTGACTGACGCTCTCTTTCAGAACGGGTCTTAGTCCAAGCTATATATTTTTCTACCTCTTCTTTGTTTTCTTCTTTAGTTAAACCTCCAATTAATTTGTGTTCAGGACAAAGCACCATATACGTTACTCCCCATAGTGTATCAGGACGAGTTGTAAATACTTCTAATTTATCTCCGTTTTCACTTGTGAAATAAATACCTGCACCCTCACTTTTTCCTATCCAGTTCTTTTGTATTTCTTTTATAGAATCTGACCAGTCAAGCCCTTCCAATCCTTCAAGCAATCTATCAGCATAAGCAGTTATTCTCAAACTCCATTGACTCATAGACTTTTTCTCAACAGGATAACCTCCACGAACAGAAGCACCGTTAACAACCTCGTCATTTGCTAATACAGTACCTAATTTAGGACACCAGTTAACCATGGAGTTAGAAATATAAGCTAAACGATAGTTCATTAGAATATCAGATTTCTCTTTTTCCGTATATCTCTTCCAATCATCAGCAGAGAAGTCCATTGGTTTTGAACAAGAAACATTAAGCTTATTAGCTTCGCCCTTTTCGAAAGCAGAAATAAGTTCTTTAATTGGTCTTGCCTTATTTGTATCGAAGCAATAATAGGAATTGAATAATTGTATAAAGCACCATTGGGTCCATTTATAATAATTAGGATCTGAAGTCCTAACCTCTCTATCCCAATCGTAGGAAAGACCAATATTATCTAATTGATCCTTATATCTCTTAATATTAATTTCGGTAGTAATTGCAGGATGCTGTCCTGTTTCAATAGCATATTGTTCAGCAGGAAGCCCGTAGGCATCGAATCCCATAGGATGTAATACATTGAAGCCATTAAGACGCTTATATCTTGAATATATATCGGATGCTATATACCCTAGTGGATGCCCAACATGTAGTCCAGCACCAGAGGGATAGGGGAACATATCCAATACATAGTATTTTGGTTTAGAATAATCTATCGTAGCAGAAAAAGTTTTGTTTTTTTTCCAATATCTCTGCCATTTAGGCTCAACTTCCTTAAAATTATAGTCCATAGAAATACATCTTATTTTAATTACAAGATGCAAATATACGATATAAATTTCTAATTAAATATCGGTGAAACTAATTTATCTTAAAACTTCTACGGAGCTAGTCACATCAATAGTTTTGTCGTGTCTTGTTCCCTTAAACCTATAGAAATAAGTACCACTAGGAGATTTTGTTAATGCAGGATCCCAAAAGTCTATCTTACTTTTAATATTAGTTTTTCGATAAATAATTTTGCCTTGGCGATTAAAAATAACAAGTTCATTTTCAGGGAAAGCATCTTGCTCAACTAAATTGTTTAAAGTAAATACATCATTAACCCCATCCCCATTAGGAGTAACGACATTAGGGAATAAAACATTATCAACCTGTAAGTCAAGATAAATTATACTATCACAACCCAAATAAGTCTTTAACTCTCTCGTGTATACCCCAGTTTCCTTTTCGTTAAACCCATGTTGATTATAAACGTTTCCCTTATAAATATCCGCCTTAATGGTATCGTGATAAACGGGATTAACTTGTAAATGTAACACTAAAATACTATCACATCCAAAAGTAGTTTGAAGGTTTTGAATATAAGTACCAGTAGAATCTGCATCAAATCCATATTCATAAATATCACCTTGACAAATTGTATCAATTATTGTATCAAAATATGGATTATGCACTAATAACGAAAGATTAACTATACTATCACAACCATATTGAGAAAGGAATGGATGAGTATAAAATCCTTCTTGAGTTTCATTAAATCCAAAATCATTATATGCTTCCCCTAAACAAATATTAGCAAGTATTGTATCATTATATTTATGACCAACAATAAGATTTAGATTAACTATACTATCGCAACCCTTATATGTAACTAAATTCTGTGTATAAATACCAGTAATATTTTCATAGAATCCGTTATCTGTATAAGTTTCTCCTTCACAAATAATAGCATTAATAGTATCATTATAAGTTGGATTAACAGAAAGATTAAGGTTAACTATACTATCACATCCTTTTGTTGTTTGAAGAGATAGGGTGTAAAGTCCAGTTATAGAATCATTAAAACCATTTGAATCATATACAGAGCCATTACAAATCTCAGCATAAATTGTATCATTATAGGTCGGATTAAGTGTTAAATCCAAATAAACAATACTATCACAGTTAAATTGCGAAAATAGTTTTAATTCATGTATTCCAGCAACATTTGTATTAAATCCATTATTAATATAAGTATCATTATCACAAATCTCAGCTGAGATATATGTTGTGTCTCTCGGGTTAACAATAATATTAATTGAATCGACATTATAACACCCTAAACTATCAATAAGTTCTAATGAATATATAGTATCAACCAAAGGAACAAACGAAATTGAGGTTGTGGTATCTTGATTACTCCAAAAAAACTTACCACCATGATTAGCAAACAAAAATGCAGTATCATTTTTACACACTACACTATCTCCAAAAATATTTAAATTAGGATAAGGTCTTTCAAGTTTAATAATTGTATCTAATATATCAACACATTGGTCATTAGCAATACCCGAAATCAATCTTACTTTTATTTCAGAAGTATCTGAAAAAGTTTTTACAGCATTTAGAGTTGTTATAGTGTCTCCATCAGGAAACACCCATTTGGTAGTTTCACATCTCTCTCCCGTTCCAGCAGGAGTAATCCCATCAGCAGAGATTGTACTTAAGTTTGTAAAATCAATAGTAAAACTACAAGGTTGCCATGTGTATGAATAATCTAATTGAGATAAAGGATAACGATATCCGCCATAGGCAGTATAAAGAAATGTACAAGAAGGGTTTTCTGTTGAAGAAACTAAACAATGATAATTTATAGTACTATCAACTACTGCATCAAGTCTTCTTTCAGTTGAAAGAGTTACAGATGGATTTGCAGAAGAATACCAATTATAATTAAATCCAATGGGAGCAATAAATATATTGGAGTCAACATAACCACATGTACTTGAAATAAGATTTTTTGAACCACATTTTAAGTGATAATATGCGTATCCATAATGTCCACCCTCATCGCAATCTCTTGTAGTAAGTCTAACTAAAATTCTTTGACCATGATATGGAGTAATATCAAAACCTACCAAAGTCCAATCCTTCCAAATAACTGTTGAATTAGGTACGGTATTCCAACCCAAACTATCACTTGCGTAGAAATCAGCATAACCACAAACAGGATCTATTAATGTATCATTAGCATTAAGAATTTCAAGAGTAAAACGAGGCTGATTAGTCATAGTATGCCCAGGATTTTCCATTACAACAGCATACCTCAGATACATTAAATCAAAAATATTTGTATCTACATCATAGGCATAAGTAAAACTTTCTCCTTCACCACCAGGCAACCAATTCCCCAACCTTACTGAAGCCTCTTCACCAGGAGGAACAGTATGCAAAAGACTATCAGTCCTCGGATCAACCTCTGAAGTATCATAATGAACAGTATGACGACTCCTTACATCCCAATATCCATAATCAATTAAACCAAAATTTTGATTTGGATTAGAATAAGAACCTGTGTAAGGTGCAAAATTAGTATCCCTTAAATTGGTAAATGAAAAACAATTATCTAAACCTCTTA
>DUQY01000178.1 GCA_012837565.1 Bacteroidales bacterium
ATAACAAAATACCAAAAGCTTAATAATTTAGAATTTGTAGAAGACTCCACCAATGCAACAGTCCAATATACAAGAAACAAAATACGCCACGAACTAATACCCCTTTTCAAAGAAATATCACCCAATTTCCAAAAAACAATATTAAAAGAAATAGAAATATTTAAGGAAACAGAAGAAGTCTTCCGAACCCTTATCAATAAAGCTAAAAAAGAAATCATAGAAATAGAGAATAATATAATAAAAATCCCTATCGCTAAAATTAAAACCCTTAAACCTATAAATATTTATTTATTTGAGCTTTTAAGTGAATACAACTTCAACCAATCAACCATCAACTGTATAAAAGACGCCCTTGACGAAACCTCTGGCAAGCAATTCTTTTCCGAAACACATCGCCTAGTAAAAGACAGGGAATATCTACTTATAACCCAAAACGTAAGAGAATCCAACAAAGAATATAAGATTGAAGAGGGACAGAGCATAGTAACCTTACCGATTAATCTTCAAATACAAGTTTTAAGAGATCTCAACTTCATTCATATACCTAAAACAAAAGGTATAGCAATGTTTGATGAGGGTAAACTACAATACCCACTATTACTTAGGAAGTGGAAAAATGGCGACTCCTTCTATCCTTATGGACTAAATGGAGAAAAGAAAATCTCAACCTTCTACAAAGACCTCAAATACTCCATCATAGACAAGGAAAACCAGTGGCTACTATGTTCGGGTGAAGACATAATTTGGGTAATAGGACAAAGAATAGATGAAAGATATAAGATAACAGACAAAACCAAAACAATTTATAGACTAGAACTAGATGAATAAATTAATAATAATTCTATTCGTTTTTATTCCCAGCCTTGCATTCACCCAGCTCAACAACCAACTCCTACAATATAACCAAAGTATAAATAAAGACAGCTTAGAAAAAACAGTCCTCAAACTTCAGGCCTATGGCACTCGCTTTGCATTTCAGCCCAATAGGAAAACCATAGCCGAGGATCTAAAACAACAGCTACAAAGCTACGGATTTAGCACAAAGATAGATAGTTTCTATGTCGAGAACTTCGAATATCCTTACCATTCAGGCATAATAAACAATAGCTGGCAATACAATGTAGTAGGTGAAAGAATAGGACAATATGCCCGAGATACATTCTTTGTAGTAGGAGCACATTATGATGCCATTTCATTTTCACCAGCCAACCAACCTTGTTTCGACACCACACCAGGGGCAGATGATAACGCATCAGGAGTTTCAGCCATAATGGAAATAGCAAGACTATACCATATCCATAACATAACCCCAACCAAAACCCTACGCCTCGAACTCTATGCAGCAGAAGAAGTTGGTCTAATGGGTAGCAATGAAGCCATAAAGCGTTCAGCAAACAAGCTAACCGAACACATAACAGGAATGTTGTGTTTGGATATGATAGCTAACCAAGATGAATTTCCAAAGCAGCCAAGTTCCGTTGCATTAACAGAATACGATAATTCCCAAGACCTAACCGATTTTTCTATGAATACAGCTGCTCTATACTCCGAACTAATGCCATACGCAACAACCGATTATTATAAATCTTCCGACTCCTATTCCTACTATATTTGGGGAAGAAAAGCAATATTCATACACGAAGACCAGTTTCACCCTTTCTACCATTCCCCACAAGACCTATCCTCAACACTCAACTACGACTATTTCGCAAAAGTCACCCAGTTAGCATTCTCCATAACCTATCTTGCCACCGCTACCAACTATTATTTCCCAATATCACTACCCCAAACCCCAAACCCCTCACATACACAATTTAGCTTATTAGAGAATCCAGCAAAAGATAAGATAAGATTTACTTATAATAGCCCAAAACCAGAAAATCCAATAGTCCAACTAATTAATAGAATGGGACAAGTAGAAAAAACATCTAATCTATCTGCATATAAAATCTCATCACAAGAATACCAAATCCCAAGCCAAGACCTAAGAGCAGGTGTTTATTTTATAAGAATAGGGAAACAGACTGAAAAAATAGTAGTAATAAAGTAAATGTCTTGAACCTTGATTAAACTGATTAGGTGATGGACTATGATTGTAATTGTCTATATTTGTAAACTGTGAATCATGGAAATCATTTAATCAGATAAATCAGAGTTCAGACAAAATAGAAAGCTAAAAAGGGTTATTGCTGATAAGGTAATAACCCTTTGTTTTATTTTAGTAGATCTTTGTTTCAGCAAATTCTTTCTTTGATCTACAGAATTAGTTCTTTGATTCAGGGAATTGTTTCAGTGATTCGTTAGAGTGTGAAATAAATTAGGGGTATTTACTAAGCTTAAATACTTTTTAATTCAACAGGCTTTTTCGGTGTTTTCAGCCATATACTCACTCTTTTTCATAACACACTGTAATTTAAGTTTTTCTCACCACCTTACGCCCCTAAGTACAGTGAGGTACTGAGGAGGTGCTTGTGTACTTTAATAGGTACGGAGTTACACTAAGACAAGTTAGCTTAGTGCCAACACCTAAACCTTTATTTATTAAAAACTTTTATTTGATATTAACCGAAGTATTTATCTTTTTTATATCTTTGTAATTATATGAATTATGGTGGCAGGGTATCTGCTTTTATTAATAAGATTTGGAGTACAAGAATGGAGTATTTGAATATTGAGGGTATTGTTATTGAGGTGGAGTTTAAGAGGATTAAGAATATATATTTAAGAGTTTATCCTCCTAATGCGAGGGTTCATATTTCTGCTCCAAAGGGTATTCCTATTGATAGGGTTAGGGTCTTTGCTATTGATAAAATGGACTGGATTCATAAACGTATTAAGGTGGTTTTGGAGACGGAGAATAAGAGCTTTAGGGAGTTTGTGAGTGGAGAGTTTCATTGGTTTAGGGGTAAGAAATACTTCTTGAATGTTATATATTCTAATCATAAGCCTAGGGTTGAGCTTGTGGGGGATGAGTTTATTAATCTCTATGTTAAGGATAATGCTACTGTAAAGCAGAGGGAAGGAGTGATGAGGGAGTTTTATCGTAATGAGCTTAAGTGCTATTTACCACCTTTGATTGAGGTGTGGGAGGAAAGATTGTCTGTTAAGATTGATTGCTTCGATATTAGACTTATGAAATCAATTTGGGGTAGTTGTAATGTTAGGCGTAGGAAGATTATGTTTAACCTTGAGCTTATTAAAAAGTCAGATGTTTGTATTGATTATATTGTTCTCCACGAGCTTGCCCACCTTCTTGAAAGATCACATAACGCCAGGTTCAAATCCATCTTAGATAAACATATGCCCTCTTGGCGAAATGTAAAAGATGAACTTAATAAGTTTGTGGGGTAATTCTATATTCGTCATTTTATTGATGCAATATATCATATCTTTAAGTCAATAACTAATAAAGCCGTAGTTAATAATAAATTGATAATATCTACAAGAAATAAAACTTCATTTAGTCTTAACTAAAAGTCTGTCAACTTTATTCAGGACGGGTCACAATAATATAAATTATTATTATGCGGTTTTAAGTTTTTGAATCTGGGTTTAAATGGTTTATATGCAATAAGATGGTCTTTATTTCTCTGATTTAAGGGTGTTGATACCAAGTAGTTTAAATAGTTCTACAACTAAGACTGGTGCAAATGCTAAGGATAGACATATAATCCAGTGAGTGGTATCTATGCTTACGAGTTTAAATGCGGCAGCAAATGTTGGCACGAAGACTACTGTTAACATTAGAGCGGAAGATGCTAAGATTGCTAGAATTAGGGTTTTGTTTTTAAGAGGATTAAATTTGAATAGGGATTTTGTGTTGGAATGGATGTTATTTACATGGATTAGCTGTGCAAATACTATGGTGATAAATGCCATGGTTTGTCCTAATTTTTCACCTGCTTCAAGGAATCCAATTCTATAGGATATTAGAGAAAGAACGCCTATCATTATTCCTTGGTACATTACTCTCCATATAAGTCCTTTTGTGATAAATCCTTGTATTGGATCTCGAGGTTTTCGCTGCATTATATCTTTTTCGGCTGGGTCAATACTAAGTGCAAGAGCTGGTAGGCTGTCTGTAACAAGATTTACCCAAAGAATTTGAATTGCAATTAGTGGAATACCCCAATTAAGAACAGAGGCTACAAGTAATAATACTATTTCGCCAATATTGGAGGAGATAAGGAATTGTACAGCTTTAAGGATATTATCGTAAATCCTTCGACCTTCTTCAACGGCTGAAACAATTGTTGCAAAATTATCATCGGTTAATATCATATCGGAGGCATCCTTGGCAACCTCTGTCCCTACTATACCCATAGATACTCCAATATCTGCTTGTTTTAGTGCAGGTGCATCATTTACTCCGTCACCTGTCATCGACACTATCTCTCCATGCGACTGCCATGCTTTAACAATCCTTACCTTATGCTCTGGTGCAACTCGGGCATAAACTGATATATTTTTTACTTTTTCAAATAGCTCTTCATCTGAATACTTTTCAAGCTCCGAACCTGTGATTGCAATATTACCTTCTTTAAATATCCCAACCTCTTTGGCAATTGCAATGGCTGTTAGTTTGTGGTCTCCCGTAATCATAACAGGTGTAATTCCAGCCTCTCTACATCTCGAAACTGCATCTATGGCTTCTGGCCTTGCAGGGTCAATCATTCCAAGCATACCCACAAAAACAAGGTCTTTTTCTAAGTTGTCAGTATTTCCATTATCAAAAGAAGAATCCAAATTTTTATATGCCATTCCAAGAACTCTTAAAGCCTTGTTTGCCATATCTAGATTTGCATTTTCAATATCCTTAATATCTTTTTCAGTTATTGGCCTAATCTTTCCACTATCTAATATTTGAGTGCTTACGCTAAGGATTTCATCTAATCCACCCTTAACATTAACACGGAATACATTATTTTGCATCTTGTTTATGGTTGTCATCCTCTTTCTTTCGGAGTCA
Source organism: Bacteroidales bacterium (assembly GCA_012837565.1). Taxonomy (GTDB): domain Bacteria; phylum Bacteroidota; class Bacteroidia; order Bacteroidales; family P3; genus UBA10566. The sequence goes on from DUQY01000178.1 coordinate 4,970, forward strand.
AATGGAATTTCGTTAACCCTTTTGTGTTTTTCTTCTTCAATATTCTTATCAATACCAAACTTTAAACCAATATCTATTAAGGATGTTTCGGTAGGGTCACCAGTCGTTTCTTCATTTTCTTTATATTTCGATAGGTGAGCATCGGAACAAATAACTGCAATCTCTATAAGTGTTTTCTCGTCTTCTGATAATTCGTTATTATTGTTAAGCTCTTTAATATTATTTTCTAATGTAAAACCAGAAATAACTGTCATCTTGTTTTGGGTTAGGGTACCTGTTTTGTCAGAACAGATAACAGATGCAGAACCAAGGGTTTCAACAGATGGGAGGGTACGTATTATAGCGTTTCTTTTAACCATGCGTTGAACTCCAACCGAAAGTACTATTGTTGAAACAGCAGGAAGTCCTTCGGGAATTGCAGCAACAGCCAAACTAACAGCAACCATAAATACAGTTAGGATAGGATTACCATACATTATTCCTACAACGAATATTAGAACACATATTATTATTACAGCTATTCCAAGAGTTTTCCCAAGTTTATCAAGACTCTTTTCCATAGGAGTTTCAGTATCCACTGTGTTTTGAATCATGGTAGCAATCTTGCCAACTTCTGTGTTCATCCCTGTTTCAACCACAATACCTTGACCCCTTCCATAAGTTACCATGCCAGTTGTGAAAGCCATATTTGTCCTGTCGCCCAGAGGAACATCATCAGAAATTATAGCCTCTGTTTGTTTTTCCACAGGCAAAGACTCCCCTGTCATAGAAGATTCTTGAACCTTAAGATTAACAGCTTCAAGCAACCTTATATCAGCAGGAACTATATCCCCAGTTTCTAATATAACTATATCACCAGGAACTAATTCTGTTGTCGTTACCTCAACAATTGAACCATCACGCAAGACTTTTGAATGAGGAGAGCTCATGTTTTGCAAGGCTTCCAATGAGCTTTCTGCTTTCTTTTCTTGAACTGCTCCAATAAGTGCGTTGATAATAAGAATACCTAATATTATATATGTATCAAGCAGTCCCTCCCCATTAATAGTACCAATAATTCCTGAAACAACAGCTGCAATCAAAAGGATTATTACCATAAAACTCTTAAACTCCTCCAAGAACATCCTTATAAATGGTTTCTTCTTTTTAGACACAAGGTTATTCGATCCAAACTTCTCTCTCCTTATCCTCACTTCATCATTTGAAAGCCCAGTCTTAGAATCAACCTCAAGTCCTTTTAGAATTTCATCTACTTGTTTTGAATAGTATTTACTCATAATGATTATTAGTTTTGTTTAGGAATTGATTATTATTAATTTCAGCAAATTTACCACAATAAACCTTTTAATAACGAAAGAAGTAATTAATTTAGCTTGTTGATGGAGATAATTATTTGTTATTCTAAATTTGGATTAGAAAAATAAAGACAATAATACTTTTATATAGAATGATAGGTTTTGAAAATGAGTGTGTAGGGAATTTTATTATATTATACTTACTGTGTTTTGATATTTATTTTTAAGTTTTATTTGGTGGTTTTGTGTTTTATTGTATCTTTGCAAACCTAATTCAGGATGTGTTTAGCACGTTTTGTTTAGGGTCCCATAGCTCAGCCGGTTAGAGCATCTGACTCATAATCAGGGGGTCCTTGGTTCGAGTCCAAGTGGGACCACTCCTTTTAAAAGACTTCTCAAAAATGAGAGGTCTTTTTTATTTGGTAGATTATAGCTATTTAGGCTTGGCTTGCGTGGTTTTTTTATCTACTTTTGTCTTTTATTTTATAAAAATCTATGAGAAAGGTTATTGTTTCTGTTAGTAACGATTTGGTTACTGATAATAGGGTTGATAAGACTTGTAGGACTATTATTGAAAGTGGTTATGAGGTTATTCTAATTGGTAGATTAAGAAAGAATAGTCCTCCAATGAATCCCAGACCCTATTCTTTTATAAGAAAGAGACTTATCTTTTCAAAAGGTTTCCTTTTCTATGCTAATTTAAATATTGCACTTTTCTTCAAACTTCTTTTCTCTCGTTTCGATATCCTTTGGGCTAATGACTTAGACACTCTTTTTGCTAATTTCTTAGTTTCAAGAATTAGAAACAAGCCTTTGATTTATGACTCTCACGAGTATTTTACGGAGGTACCGGAACTTAAATATAATAAGTTCGCCAAATGGTTTTGGAAAAAGATTGAAAAAGCTATTCTTCCTCGTTTAAAACATGTTATTACAGTTTGTGACCCTATTAAGGATTATTTTAAAACTACATATGACGTTGATGCTGTGGTCGTAAGGAATTGTCCTAAGAAAGATTTTGCTAAAAGAGTGAAGACTAAAGAGGACTTATCTATGCCTAATAAGCCAATTCTTGTTTGGCAGGGTGGGGGATGTAATATTGAAAGAGGGATGGAAGAGCTTGTGGAGGCTATGCAAGAAGTGGATGCTCATCTTTATATTATTGGCGGCGGTGATGTTTATGAGGACTTAAAGGCATTGTCTAATAAGTTTGGCGTTGGGGATAAGATTTCTTTTATTGGAAGGCTGCCTTTCGGAGAGATGATGCAATATACTTTTAATGCAACTATTGGTCTTTCTTTGGATAAGGATACTAACGGGAACTATGCTATTAGCTTGCCTAATAAGTTGTTTGAGTATATTCATGCTGAATTACCTTTCCTAATAACTCCTCTAAGTGAAATAAAACCTATTGTTGATGCGTTTAATTGTGGAGAGTTTATTACTCATCATAAACCAAAGTATTTGGCAGAGATGATTAATTCTCTTTTGGGAGATGAGAAAAGGAGGGAACTTTATTCTCAAAATTCAAAGAAAGCTAAAGAAATACTTTGTTGGGAAGAGGAGGAAAAGAAAATAATTGACTTATTAACTACTATAGACTAAAATGTTATCAATTTTAATACCTACATATAATTTTGATTGTTCAAAACTATGCAATGATCTTCACGTTCAAGCCACTAAGCTTGGGATTGATTTTGAGATTAGGGTTTATGATGATTTTTCAACAAAGAAATTTGAGGAAAATAAACTCTTGGCTTCTTTAGATAATGTTATTTATAAGGAACTGCCTCGTAATTATGGACGTTCTGCTATTAGAAACCTAATGGTTGATGAGTCTTTGGGTACGTATTTGCTTTTCTTGGACTGTGATGGTGAGATTGCATCAAAGAACTTTCTAAGCTTATATAATAAGTTTAGGGGTGATGCTGATGTGGTTTGTGGTGGTAGGATTTATCCTGAAAGAGATAAGATAAAGAAACGTCATTTCTTACACTGGATTTACGGAAACAAACGTGAGTCAAAGTGCAATAAGGCTAATGCAAAAAGCTTTATGACAAATAACTTTATGATTAAGAAGGAGGTTTTTTCTTCAACTAGGTTCGACGAATCGATGATTGGATATGGTCACGAAGATACTGCATTTGGAATTGAGTTAAAGAAAAAGGGTTATAAGTTTAAGATTATTAAGAATCCTATTATTCATATTGGACTCTATGATTCAGAAGATTTTATAAAAAACACTCGTAACTCAATTGAAAACCTTGTGATGATTGTTGATGAAAAATATAAGGTGGAAGACTTTTTTGAGATAAAGCTTGTGAAAACTTATTTTATTATTAATAGGCTTGGACTTGGTTTGTTTTGTGCCTATTGTTTTAAGCTTATGCGTCCATCAATAGAAAAGAACCTTCAAAGTAAATACCCTAACCTATGTCTATTAGATATATATAAGTTAGGATACTATTCTTTGGTTTCAAGAAATAGAAAAACTAACCAATAAGTTTTCCGTCCTCACAACAAATTACTCTTGCACGATATTTCTCTATAACAAGATAATCATGTGTCCTGACTTTAACTAATCTTTTCACCATATTTTGTATTAATCACCACATCAGATTATTATAGCTTTTTAGGCATTTTTTAGGGTCTCGCAAAGTAAAGTTACTTATTTTCGCTTCATGTATATACGCAGAAAATCAAATATATACACTAAGCACTTATGAGCTTTGGCAAGTTGAGAGAGCGTTTATTATAGTCAAAAGGGTTAAGAGTTAAGACTCGAAATTTCGTTTCCAATCTTCTAATACTATTCATGAAAACGAGTCCGAAAAAGAGACAAAATTAAAACGCTATAACAATTTACTGAAACGCTGTTTTAAAAAAATGAAACGCTGTTTCAAGAAATTAAAACAGCGTTTCATTTAGACCCCTTCTTTTCAAATTTATATCCCACCTTTTTTAATTTATGTCCCACCTTTTTTAATTTATGTCAAGCCTTTTTTCACAAAGATATACTCCTGATTTTTGACAAGTCTTTTTACTGTATTTTTCAATTAATCGCCATATAATAATATTATAACTTGTGAGATAGATTTTTGGGTGTCGCATAGTCAAAGTCAGGAAAATACTAATAACTCAATTGAGAACCTTGTGATGATTGTTGATGAAAAATATAAGGTGGAAGACATCTTTGAGATAAAGCTTGTGAAAACTTATTTTATTGTAAATAGGCTTGGACTTGGTTTGTTTTTATGCCTATTGTTTTAAGTTTATGCGTCCATAAATAGAAAGGAACTTTCAAAGTAAATAACCTAACCTATGTCTATTAGATAGATATAAGTTAGGATAATATTCTTTGGTTTCAAGAAATAGAAAAGCTAACCAATAAGTTTTCCGTCTTCGCAACAAATTACTCTTGAACGATATTTCTCTATAACAAGATAATCATGTGTAGCCATTAATATGGTTGTGTTATGATCTTTGTTGATTTTTAGAAGTAGCTTAATTATCTCTTCTGATGTAATGGGGTCAAGGTTGCCAGTTGGCTCGTCTCCAATTATTAGTTCAGGTTGATTTACTATTGCTCTTGCTATTGCAACTCTCTGCATTTCACCTTCACTCATATTATATGGCTTTTCGAACTTTTTATCTAAAAGTCCAACATTGTCTAATGCCCAATTGATTTTTGATTCAATTTCGTTTTTATCCTTAACTCCAATAGCTTTTAAAACAAATTCAATGTTTTTATATAGGTTTCTGTCTTGTAGGAGTTGGAAGTCTTGAAAAACTATACCTATTTTTCTACGAAGATATGGTATTTTTCTTTTCTTAATTTTTAGAAGAGGAATTTCGCAAACCTCTCCAAAACCAGAGGTTAGGGGTAGGTCTGCATAAATGGTTTTAAGTAGCGAGCTCTTACCTGTTCCTGTCTTACCAATTAAATAAATAAATTCTCCTTTATTGATTTCTAAATTAACATCACTCAAAACAACCTTTCCTTGTGATATGGTTGCGTTTTCAAATTTGATTATAGGATTACTCTCTTCAGGTGTTTTATTATCTATCTCTAAACTATTTTCTTCAACTAATTTAACTTCATCTGACATAATCTTTTCTTTTTCATTGTTTTAATTCGTGACTTAGTAACGCTTGATAATGTGTAAACGTATAGTATATATAGTAATATTAATAATGGTATAAATATATTATCATCTAATATTGTTGAAGCTATTATTCCAATTGTTGAAATTATTATTGAAAAGGACAGCACTATTAATGCACTTTCTGCGTGAGAGGCACCGGTTCTAAGGAGGTAGTGATGTATATGTGATTTGTCTGGCTCCAGTGGTGAATGACCTTTTAGTATTCTGTGCGAGAATACCCTTAGGGTGTCGGCAAGTGGGATGAAAAATAGTGATGTAATGACTCCAATATTTGATTTGACAGGAAAGCCTAAAATTAATATTCCTTCACCATATGCACCATTATATTGAATTGCTGCAATCATTACACTTGCCAAAATCATACCAATGGATATTGAGCCTGTGTCTCCCATAAAAACTCTTGAGGGTTCCCAGTTAAACTTTAAAAAACCAATAATTGCACCTATAATACTAACACATACGATGGACCAGAAATAAATACTTCCAAAGGAGTTTACTGAAGTCTTGTCTGGAACAATCAATGCAAAGAATATTAATAGGGGGACGAAAACAGATAATGCTTGGGTTGCTGACTGTCCATCAATTCCATCAATTAGGTTATATGTGTTAAGAATTACAATATAGAAAAATATTGTTATTGAGTAGCTTATCCAATTAGGTAGGCTATATATACCTAAAAATCCATATAAATTGTCTATCCTAATTCCTATAGCGCAAAGGAACATAATAGCTATTATTTCAATTATTAATTTGTTTTTGGCTGTTAGTGAATTCATATCATCTCTTATGCCAACAATAACAATACAGGAGATAATAGCAATAAATACAATCATCAAATCAATTGAATCATGTTGAGATATTTGTGGCATTGCAATTATATAGGATGTTAAAAAAGCGAGGAAAATAACTGCACCTCCAATATTTACCTTCTCTCCTTTATGTATTTTTCTTCCGCCAGAGCTGTCTAAAACATTATATTTTAGCATTAGCCTTATAAAGAAAGGCATAACGAAAAATACCACTAATAAGGAAATCAGAAAACAGTAAAATAGTATCATAAGCGTCTGTTAATCATTTTTGCAAAGATAATAAATAGAATTGTTCTAATGCTCATTTAAGATTGAATTATTTATGTAATCTATACTTTCTTTACCCAAATTGAATAGAAGGTCAAGAGAGGAAAGGTTTTCAATAAATCCAAGCTTGTCGCTAAAACATTGAATATAAGGTTTAAAATTAGGTGTGCAAAGTGAATTAATAGTCGTGGAATTAACATTAAACTTATTACGAAAATCTAATTCATCGCTTGGTTTTAAATATTCTTTGGTTAAGTATATTTTTGTATTAATTTGAAAGCGTTTTTGAAAATAAGAAAGTATATCAAGGTTTAAATCAAGTAATTTCTCATATTTATTATAGAAAAACGCTTTAATATCCTCTTCGTAGTATTCAAAAAAAGGACTTTTGCCGTATGCAGAACAAATTGCTCTAAAAGATTTTGTGTTCCAATTGTCATTATATGATATTTTTACCTCTGAGCTTGTTTGGCGAAGAGTTTTTTCTTTAATAATTGGAACATTAATACTTATCTTCCCATTAGCAGATTGAATATAGGTTCGGTTTCTAAAACTTTGCTTAGGATAAGTTTCAAATGCCTCTATCATCACTTTATCGAACTTAGATAAGTTAATAAGGTATTCGATATTTGGAAAGAAAAATGCAGGAAATATTGGTAGGTTACTATTTTCCAAAGGTGATTGATACAAGTTTCTCATCAATAAAATAAAAATCTATACTATATTCTTCAAATGATATTCTCATCTCACCCCAGTCTTCTGCTTCTTTGGTTTCGTTATATATTTTGTTTTCTATCATCAACTCTTCAACTTCTCTTGGACTAGAGCCTATTAGTTTTTTACCAAAAATCTCTACACCATCACTATCTATATCGATGCAGGTAAGAAGAGAATGATCGTTATTGTCGAAAAACAGGCTAAAACCTAGATTGTGATAATGAAGGATAGTGGTTGGGTATTCAATGTCTTCTCCAATATCTTCAACCTCATCGGCAGAACCAATTTGCTTCATTACATTTTCTATTGTAGAGCCAAATAACAATTCTCCAATTCCTTTTTTTAGTTGTATTTCTAATTTCATAATAATATGTTGTTTATATTCTGCAATAATAATAATAATAACTGCTTATTACAAGCTTTTTTTGCATTATTTCTTTAAAAGATTTTATTTTAATAATTATATATTTGATTTCAAGTCTATTAACAATAAGTTGCAATAAATTTTGTTGAAAAGATTTGGTAAGAATAAAAAAAATTATACCTTTGCACTCGCAATTTGATTGACCAAGTAGCTCAGTCGGTAGAGCACATCCCTTTTAAGGATGGGGTCCTGGGTTCGAATCCCAGCTTGGTCACTTTTAATTACAAAGAAAAATAACGTCATATACTTTTTATTAAGTGATGACGTTTTCTTTTTTTTAAAACTTTATTGTATCTTTGTCAATCTTTTAATTCTAAAACATATTGACAATGAAAAAAACATTATTCTTTATTCTTGTTTTCTTCTCCTATTTATCTGTAAGTGCTCAAACAGATTCAATTGATGTGCAGCACTATGATATTAATTTAGATATTAACAACACTATTTCAGGAAGGCATGTGGGTTATTGTGTGGTTAAAACAAAGGTTGTAAACCCTATTAACCATATCATAAAGCTCAACTTGCTAAATCATAATGTCGATTCGGTTTATGTTAATGGTTATCCTGCCCTCCACTATTATTACAATTCCCCAAATATTAGTATAACTATTCCATCAAATGCTCAAAATGGAGATGTGCTTGATATTTGTGTTTGGTATAGCGGAGCTCAGGTTACAGAATTATATGGCTGGGGAGGTATACACTACGACCCACGAATAATATATTCTCTAAACGTAGCTATTATGGATCCGCAGCATTCTTTTGCTCGAAGTTGGTTCCCTTGTCAAGATATGTTTAGCGATAAGGCTACCTTTAACTTAAATATTAGCTCTCAAAATAACAATAAAGTCATTTGTGGGGGAATATTAGATAGCATTTCTTTAATTTCCGATACTTCTTCTAGGTGGCATTGGAGAATCCCTCAGACTATAGCACCTTATCTTGTTGCAGTAACAATTGCTGATTACTGTCTTATTGAGGATAGTCTTATTGGAATTGCTAGTGATATACCTCTTCATATATATTGTTTTCCTGAAGATTCTCTTATTCTTAGGTCGAAGGTTAGCTTAATTAAAGATGCTTTCCACGCACTGGAGTCTAAGTTTGGTCAGTTTAGATTTAATAGGGTTGGCTATTGTGTTACTCCTATGGGTAGTATGGAACATGTTGATAATATTTCTTTGGCAAGAAGTGCTGCAATTGGTCAAGGGGATGATAATAATAGTAATATCGTTCACGAACTTGGGCATAGCTGGTTTGGTAATTATATGGGAGGATATTCTGAACAAGATATGTGGATAAAAGAAGGGTGGACTAGTTGGAGTGAAAACATTTCTTTAGGGGCTCATTATGGCAAAGACCATGCAAAGCAGTATTTTAGAAATAATATGGAAATGGTCCTTAATAAATTGCCTATTGATGAGGGATATAGGATTTTATATGGGGTAAGCGGAGCTGATGTTTATTCCAAAACAACTTATAGGAAAGGAGCAGCAGTTGTTCATACACTAAAAGGTTATTTGGGTGATGATGTTTTCTTCCCTTCCGTTAGGGCTATGCTTTCTAATTTTGGTTACGGAATTGTTAATACTTTTCAAATGAGAGATTTCCTTTCCTCTCAAACAAATATTGATTTAACTGACTTCTTTAATTTCTATGTTTTAGATAGTGGTTATAACCATTATTCAATAGCTGAAAAAGGGTTTAACGGTAATACTGCAACAATATCAATTAAGCAAAGAACTATTGCAAATCAAAATGGAGGTTGTGCTTTTAGTCGCATTCCAGTTACTTTTGTTGATGAGAATTGGAATAAAGAAAAAAGAATTATAGAATTTAATGGTAGCTCAACTACTCAAGATATTAATTTTAACTTCAATCCAATTAATTGTTTTATTGATTTGGAAGAAGAAATAGCTGATGCAACCTTAGATAATTATAAAGTTATTGATAGTATTGGAGTAATTAATTTCCCAAACACCTACTTCTTTGCTAATATTATATCAAATCGTGATTCCATTTTTTTGAGGACAACACTACATTGGTTGGGTGATGAAGAAAGCAATCCACTTATTAGCGGAGTTCAACGAATTAGCAGGAAGCATTATTGGACAATTGAGGGTATAGGATTAGAGAATTGCCAAATTGAGGGGAATTTCTATTATAAGATAATATCAGGGATTAACAATTTCGATAATGATCTAATTAGTAAATATTCCTCAACAGACTCTCTGATGCTATTATATCGCCCCAATCACAATGAGCCTTGGGTTGCCGTTAAGACAACAAAAGCAAGCAATACAGTTGGCTATTTAAAGCTTAATTCTCTTTGGGAGGGTGATTATATTATGGCAATTGGTGATAGAAGCATTCTTGATATAGCAAATGTTGATAATCTTCCTTTGCCGAAGATGAAATTATATCCAAATCCTGTTAGTGATATCGTTAATATTAAATTCTCTGATTTGAAAGATGATTACAATTTAATTATTACTGATAATATGGGGAAAGAATATTATAAGAGAAAAATAAATAAGGGATTAAATAGTAGTCAGTTCAATATTGACTTAAGTTCTGGGCTGTATATTATTTCACTTGTTTCTATGGATAAAAAAACTCTTGTTAGAGAGAAAATGATAGTTATAAAATAAAAAACGTTGAATTGTCACTTACTTTTTTGAGAAATATGTGTTGTTATTATTGTAGATGATTTATGGAAAGAAATGAAGAACTAATAGACTTAATAAATCTTTGCAAACAAAATGATTCAATAGCTCAACAAAAAGTATTTAACAGCTATAAGAATAAGTTGTTTGCATTGTGTTTGAGATATTCGAAATCGAGCTCGGAGGCTGAAGATATGCTTATGGAAGGGTGGATGAGAATATTTAAATCTATTGAAGGGTTTGAAATAAATAAAGAATTTAACTCCTTTGTTTTTGAAGCATGGATTAAAAAAATTATGATAAACAACGCAATCAACATTTATAGGGCTAACAAAAAACATAATTTGAATGAGGAGTTTTCTGAATTTACGATTATTGATTTAGACCAAGTTCACCAAAAAGATTATTTGTTTACAGAAGAAGAATTAATTGATTGTGTACAGAAACTTCCAAAATCACTAAGAGTCATTTTTAACCTTTCTGCAATTGATGAATATAGTAATAAAGAGATTAGCCAAGAGTTAAATATGACAACAGATACCGTTAAATCTAACCTATACAAGGCAAGAAGAGCTTTAAGAGAAAATTTAGACAGAATTGCTAACAAAGATTTGAGATGAATAGTATAGATAAAATATTTAGTAAATTAAAAGAATCAGAGGTTGAGGCTCCAGATGTTTGGAACAAACTCGAGACTCAACTTGGAAGTACTCCCAAATCTAATATTAGTAATAATTTAGACAAGGCTGTTGCTGCGAAATCCATAATAACAAATACTATTCTTAAGACTATAGGTTTAGTTGCTGGAGTTGGAGTTATTGGAATTGGTGCATATTTATTTATTGATAGAATAAGTGAAAAAGATAATAAAGAAAAGATTGTTAAAACTCAAATACAAAATCCTGAAATAAACAAAGAACATATAAAAGAGGATTCCGATAAAACTATAACCTTTGAAGAGACTAAACAAATAAATAATCTAAATACAAAGAAAGAAAATATTACAACAACTTTTAAAGTTAATGATGAAACTAATATTGTTTTAGAAAGTAGTAATTATTCAATCAAAACAATAAATACTGCTCAATCTTATCCTTCTGAAATCAAAATAGATTATATTCAAGAAGACTCTTCAGAATATGTAGAAAAGGCTTCATTGCCAAGTTCAGGTATTCCAGAGTTTAGAGCCTCTAACTTAGTTACACCTAATGGTGATGGAATAAATGATGTGTTTGTTATTAAAGATGTCGATAAATTCCCTGATAATTGTTTAATTATTTTTGACCGCAATAGTAAGTCTATATACAAATGTAGGAATTATAAAAATAATTTTAACGCCATCAATATTCCCCTTGGGACCTATTTCTATAAGTTTGAATATAATAATTTAGGGAAGAAAGAAACAAAGCAAGGAAGCATTACAGTGATGTAGTAATCCGAGTTTTAAGTGTTTTTTCAATAAAATTATTAGTTAAATCTCTTTAGTGTTGCAAAAAGTTACTAATATTGCAAATTATTTTTGCATAATCTATGAAACCAAACGTTAACAAATTAAGAGCGATTATTAGCTTCAACAAGCTAACAAAGAGTCAATTATTATTATTCAGTCAAGCTTATCCGGAGGGGTATGCGTCACATATACAAAAAATCAACAAGCCATCAGGCGATATTATTTATGTTGTACCTTTGGAAACAGAGGATGCAATATATATGGTTAAGGTTGATGTTAAGGTTGATGCTAAACTAACAGAAGAAGAATTCGACAAAGAAATCTTAAGTGCTTCAAAGAGCCACGACTTTTCAGATGAAGAAGAAAAGGAAGAAGATGAGGAAGAAGAGAAAACATCAAAGGATACTTTTGTTCTTGTTCACGGAGACTATGAAGGAGACAAGCTTGAAGAAGATGACGATGATGAGGAGGAGGAAGAAAAAAATTAAAAAAAGAACTATGAATATATTTGAACAAAGAAAAGAAAAAGAGATGAGAATAGCTCAGTCAATGTCAAAAGTTAAGTATTTACTTGCTGTTGGTAGTGGAAAGGGTGGTGTTGGCAAATCTACTGTTTCTGCGAACTTGGCAATAAGTCTTGCTAAATTGGGCTTTAGGGTTGGTCTTGCAGATGTAGATATTTACGGACCCTCAATTCCAACTCTTTTTAATATTGAAAATGAAGAGGTAGTAGGACAAGAAATTGACGGTAAACTAAGTTTTCATCCAATTGAAAGGTTCGGTATAAAGCTAATGTCTATTGGTTTTTTTGTTGATAGCACAAAAGCTTTGATGTGGCGTGGCCCTATGGCTTCAAACACCGTAATTCAAATGCTCTCTGAAACACTTTGGGGAGAGCTCGACTATTTGATTTTCGATATGCCTCCAGGAACAGGTGATATTCAACTAACTCTTTCGCATGATTTTAAATTATCTGGTGCTGTTTTTGTGTCAACTCCTCAGCAATTAGCTGTTTCTGATGTGAGAAGAGCAGTTAATATGTTTAGGAATGAGGGTGTAAATGTACCTATTTTGGGTTTAGTTGAAAATATGGCCTATTTTACTCCTAAAGAACTACCTAATAACAAATATTATTTATTTGGAAAAGCAGGGACAGAGAATCTAGCTAAAGAATTAGATATTGAAATACTAGAACAAATTCCTATTTCTGAGGATATTTCTGAAACAAATGATAGTGGTAATCCAATAAGTTTGATTGTTGATTCGTTGGAAGGTAATAGCTTTTTGAGTTTAGCTCGAAAAATCAACGAAAAACTAAATAATAACATTAAATAATAAATATCATGACACCAGAAGAAAAACAAGCATTAGAAATAAAAGTAAAAGAAGTTCTAGAACAAATAAGACCATACCTACAAAGTGATGGAGGAGATTTGAAATTTGTTAATATGACTGACGATAAAGTTGTTTATGTAGAGCTTCAAGGAGCATGTGGATCATGCCCTCATTCTCTAATAACTCTAAAACAAGGAGTGCAACAAGCGGTTATTGAAGCTTTACCAGAAATTAAATCTGTAGAGAGAGTTTAGGTAATGATTTATACCAAAACAGGAGATAGAGGAACAACATCTTTGATAGGAGGTAAGAGGGTACCTAAATATGATTTGAGAGTTGAGTGTTATGGAACACTTGATGAATTGAATTGTAATTTAGGACTAACAAGAGACCTTATGACTAGAAGACAGAGAATATTAGGGAAATCAAAAAAAGAGATTGCATCTAATTCTATTATCGTTGAGCTATTATCAATAATCAATACTATCTTCAATGCACAAGCAATAGTTGCCTGTGAAGACCCAAGTATAAAAACACTTCCTCCAATTACTGATGAGCATATTTTGATGCTGGAAAAGAGAATTGATTTATTAGAAGAGGAATTACCTAAGTTAAAAAGTTTTATCTTGCCTACTGGTTATAATGTTGCCTCACAGGTACAAATAACTAGAACAGTATGCAGAAGGGCTGAAAGGCTATTGTGTAAATTAAATGACGAACAAGGCACTGATCAACAGGTTTTAATGTTTATCAATCGTTTGTCTGATTATCTTTTTATTTTGGCAAGAAAACTTATGATTGATAGGGGAAGAGATGAGATATTATGGACTCCATAATATAAGAAAACAATAATAAAATGCTTTAAAATTAAAAATAAACCAAGTTAAGTTTGTTTGTATAAGAATTAATACTACTTTTGCAAAAAATCAGAGGGATATTTTTACTTCTAAGAGTATAAACTTAAAATATTTATAAACAATGTATTGGACATTAGAATTAGCTTCGAAATTAGAAGACGCACCATGGCCAGCAACACGCGAAGAGCTATTAGATTATGCTTTAAGAAGCGGTGCACCGGCGGAGGTTGTTGAGAATCTAACGGAGATAGAAGACGAGGGAGAGACTTACGACAGTATAGAGGATATTTGGACAGATTATCCAACAAAGGACGACTTCTTCTTTCACGAAGATGAGTACTAAAATTAGAGCTAAGTAAAAGAGAAAAAGCGTTTTGATAAGTCAGAACGCTTTTTTTATTTGCTTGAAATTCCTAAATTTACATTTAATAAGTTAAACTAAAGCATAAAATCTTCCCGAAAATTGGTTAGAAACAAAGACTAAATCATTAGAGGCAAGTATTAAATTTCTATCTCTTTGTTTAATCCCGCTAAGGTGTGCCTTTCAGTAAAATGAATCTTTGTTTTAGAAATTTAATACAGCATTTCAATAATTTATTACAGCGTTTCATAAATTTTATATGGCTTTTTGTTTTATTTATTTATTGATAATGATTATCTTTGCATTGGTTTATGATATTTATTTAGTCAAATTTAAATCTATGTATATGAAAAAACATTTATTATTTTTACTGACATTCTTTTTTATTCAAAGTCTTATTGCTCAAAATATAGGCATTGGAATGAAAGGGTTTCTTAATGGTCAGGGGACTAAGTATTCCTCTTCGTTTTCTGAAAAATACTCTTATCGTGATTTTGATGGGGTCAAGCATATATCGACCATTATTAAAGTTAATGATAGGTTTGATGAAAGCTTTCTTGTTAATAAGAATTGCAAGATTGGATCAAGAATTGGCAATATTCTAACCGTGTATATTCCTTTTGATAGGGTTATGGATGTATTGAAAGCTAAGGGTTTGGAGGAGATTGAAACTTCTAGGAAGGTTAGTGGTCCTCTTCTTGATAGGGCAGTGAGTGATATGAGTGCTGATTTAGTTTGGCAGGGTTTTGAATTGCCTAGTCCTTATAGTGGTAAAGATGTTATTATTGGAATCACCGACTGGGGCTTCGACTATACTCACCCAATGTTTTACGACACTTTGTTAAATAATTATAGAGTTATTGCTGCTTGGGATCAGTTCCGAAACCAAGGTCCTTCTCCAAGTGGGTTTTTATATGGTACTGTTTTTGAAGGTAAACAAGCTCTTTTGGCAGCTCAATGCGATACTTCAAATATTTATAAATATGGATACCACGGAACTCATGTTGCAGGTATTGCTGCAGGTGGTGGGGCTGGAACAATTTATAGAGGTGTTGCTTATGGATCTGAATTATTATTTGCGACATTTCTAATTGATGAGGCTGGAATTATTGATGCTTATTCTTGGATGAGGGGAGTGGCTCTTGATAGGGGTAAAAGATTAGTTGTTAATGGTAGCTGGGGTTTATATAATATTGGTTTAATGGATGGGACTTCATTGCTTGACCAAGTTATTGACAGTATGTCTGTAAATGATAATATTGTTTTTGTAACTAGTGGGGGTAATAATGGGAATGCTAAGTTTCATATAAAAGCTGACTTTAACTCTAACGATACTGTTACAACTGGTATTGGTTTTGATTATGAAAACCCTGCTGATAATTATTGGGGACAATCAATAACTCTTTCGGGTGATAGCACTGATAGGTTTTCTTCACGATTAGAATTTTATGTTCAAGGTTTTAACTTAGCTTATCAAACTCCTTGGGTAAATACTTATACAAACGACTTCATCCTCGACACTTTAATAGTAATTGGTAGTGATACTATAGTATATAATGTTAATTCTGTTGCTTCAACTCCTATCTCAAATCGCCCAATTCAAGAATGGGAAGTAGGACTATCCAACTCTCAAGCAGGACAATATTATGTCATTTTATCTATAAAATCTCCTAGTGGTTATGTTCATGCTTGGAATGTTGCTTGTCTTTCAACAGGTGTTGGAAATTGGGGGCTACCATTTATGAATTATAGATCTACAGATATTATGGGAAATGCACTTTATAGTGTTGGTGAGCCTGCTGTTTCTACAACTGCAATTTCTGTTGCAGCACATTCATCGCAACCAAGGGGCTCTTCCTCAGGAGGACAAAGAGCTAGTTTTTCAAGTATAGGTCCTAGAATTGATGGAATGATTAAACCAGAGATTTCAGCACCAGGTGTTAATGTAAGATCTTCAATTTCTTCTTTTGCAACCCAAGACTTCTCTCTCGATAACTTAGTATTATTTGAAGGAAGAGAATATCCTTTTTCTCTATTATCTGGAACCTCAATGTCTGGTCCTATGGTAACAGGTGTTGTTGCACTGATGTTAGAGGCAAATCCAAACTTGAGTAGTTCAAAAATAAAAGAAATTATTAAAGAAACTGCACGACAAGACTACAACACAACACCTAACCTTCCAAACAATAGTTGGGGTTGGGGCAAGGTCTCTGCTTTGGATTGTGTAAAAAGATCTGTTGAGTTAATAGGTTTAGGGAACGAAATTGAAAATAACTCAACCTTAATTCTTTATCCGAATCCAATGGAAAAAGAATTAAATATTATTTCAAATAATAGGTTGAAACAAGTAGAAATTTACGATATTTTTGGAAGGAAACTACTTGAAAAGAATAAAAACATAGATTTAATAGATGTTTCTTCTCTAAGAAGGGGAGTTTATATTGTTGTTATTCATTTGGAAAACAAAACATTAAACTATAAGGTGATAAAAAGATAAGAGGAATTTGAGATTATATAAAAAAAAATAGTAATTTTGAACCTTGAAATATTATTGGACAAATCAAATAAAAGAAACAAAATGAACATTCCAGCAAATTTAAAGTATTCTAGCGACCATGAATGGTTGAGAGTAGAAGGTGATGAAGTCTTTATTGGTATAACAGACTTTGCACAACACGAATTAGGTGATATCGTATTCGTTGATGTTGACACTGATGGCGAGTCAGTAGATAAAGATGAGGTATTCGGTTCGGTTGAAGCAGTTAAAACAGTTTCAGACCTTATTATGCCAATATCTGGAGAGGTTCTTGAGTTTAATGCACATCTTGAAGAAAATGCTGCTGCAATCAACACAGATCCTTATGGTGAGGGTTGGATCATTAAAGTTAAGCCTAGTAACTTAGCAGAAATAAATGATTTAATGGATGCAAAAGCTTATTCAGCATTTATTGGTCTATAATAAATAAAGAATAAAATATAAATTAAGATGCTCCAATTATCATAATTGAGCATCTTTTTTTGTTTATAATTGAAAATGAAAAACAAGAAGCTAAATGCTGTTCTATTTGTTCTTTGGATAGCATTAATGATGTATGGGATACTATCTCCTGCAAACTTATTGCCAAAGAGCATAGGATTCTTTTCGTTTATTCCTTTTTTTGACAAAATTGTTCACTCAGGAATGTTCGCAGGTTTTTCTTTTCTCTTGTTTTGGCTAGTAGCTGATAAGCATAAATTACATAAATCAATTCTTATAACATTTATTGTTTCAATAAGCTTTGGAGTGATAACAGAATTAGCCCAGCTTCTTTTATCCGAAATAACCTTTAGGAGTTTCGAATGGATGGATCTTTTGGCTGATGCTATAGGGGTGGGTCTTTCGATGCTATTATGTTATTTTATTTTCATCAGACAACAAGCCAATAAAAGGAAAACACATTATAAACAAAAAATAATTAGGTAAACTATTGTTAGTAACAATTTAATTTCTATCTTTGCAAACCCAATTGATGGAATTTAATAAGAAAAAAATATAAACAAGTAGGTAAGCATATGTATTTAGAAACCGAAAAGAAAAGAGAAATTTTTGCACAATATGGTAAATCAGATAAAGATACTGGTTCTATTGAAGGGCAAATAGCATTGTTCACATTCCGTATCCAACATCTAACTCAACATGTTCGTGGAATGAAGAAAGATAAGTTTACAGAACGTTCATTAGTAAGATTAGTAGGAAAAAGAAGACGTTTGTTAGATTATCTAAAGGAAAAAGATGTTTTAAAATATCGTGAACTAATCAAACAATTAGGTATTAGAAAGTAATTTCTGTATCAATCGCTTTATGAGAAAAGGCAATTAGCTTCTAATTGCCTTTTTTTGTGTATAAATAGTTGTGGAGTAAAAAGAAGCAAAAAAATGATTATTCTAGCGTTACTCCAGTTAGAAAAGAGGTTAATAAGAAAATAATATGAATGTAATTACAAAGGTCTTCACACTTGAAGATGGACGAAAAGTAGAAATTGAAACAGGTAAATTAGCTAAACAAGCTGATGGTTCTGTTGTTGTTAAAATGGGAGACACTATGCTTTTAGCAACAGTGTGCGCTCGAAAAGAAGCAGGAGAAAATGTGGACTTCATGCCACTAACTGTTGATTACCAAGAAAAATATGCATCTGTTGGGCGTTTCCCAGGAGGTTTCTTCAAAAGAGAAGCTCGCCCATCAGAATACGAAATACTTATAGCTCGTTTAGTTGATAGAGCATTACGTCCATTGTTCCCAGAGGATTATCACGCTGAGGTTCAGGTGGCAATAACATTAATTTCAGGAGACCAATCAAATCCACCAGACGCATTAGCAGCACTTGCAGCATCAGCAGCACTTGCAGTTTCAGATATCCCATTCAATGGACCAGTATCTGAGGTTAGAATTGCTTATATAGACGGTAAATTTGTTTTATGGCCTTCAATTGAAGAATACGAAAAAGCTGAAATGGCTCTTATTGTTGCTGCAACAGAAGAAAACATCATGATGGTTGAGGGCGAGATGAAGGAAGCTTCAGAAGAAGTGATGTTAGAGGCTTTGAAAATTGCTCATGACTCAATCAAACTTCATTGTAGAGCAATTAAAGAATTAGAAGCAGAGGTTGGTAAAACTCAAAAAAGAGAATACTGCCACGAGGATAATGATTTAGAACTAAAAGAAGCTATTCACAAAGCTACTTATCAAAAATGTTACGACTTTGCAAAGCAAGGAATTGCTTGTAAGAATACACGCTCAGAAGGTTTTAAATCTTTCAAACAAGAATTTATTGATACCCTAGCACCAGAAGTTGCCAAGGAAAAAGCATACCTAATCAGCCGTTATTATCACGATGTTGAGAAAGAAGCTGTAAGAGATATGGTTTTAGCTGAAAGAACCCGTCTTGATGGAAGACAATTAGATGAAATTAGACCAATATGGGCTGAGGTTAACTACCTTCCAACAACTCACGGATCAGCAATCTTCACTCGTGGAGAAACACAATCACTAACAACATGTACACTAGGAACAAAACTAGATGAACAAATTATAGATGGAGCAATCATTGACGGAAAGAATGATTTTATCCTACATTATAACTTCCCAGGTTTTGCAACCGGAGAGGTAAAAGGAAATAGAGGAACATCAAGAAGAGAAATCGGACACGGTAACTTAGCAATGAGAGCTCTTAAACAAATCTTCCCATCAAAAGAAGATTGTCCTTATACAATTCGTATTGTTTCCGATATTTTAGAATCTAATGGTTCTTCATCAATGGCAACAGTATGCGCAGGATGTTTAGCACTAATGGATGCAGGGGTGAAAATTACTAAACCAGTATCTGGAATTGCAATGGGACTTATTGCAAAAGACGGAAAATGGGCCGTGCTTTCTGATATCTTAGGAGACGAAGATCACTTAGGTGATATGGATTTCAAGGTAACAGGAACAAGAGATGGTATCACAGCATGTCAAATGGATATAAAATGTGACGGACTTTCATACGAAATACTAGCAGAAGCGCTTTCTCAAGCAAATAAAGGAAGAATGCATATATTAGATATTATCGAACAAACTATGTCCGCTCCTAGAGAAGACTATAAACCATTTGTTCCAAGAGTAGTTAAGCTTACTATTGCAAAAGAATTTATTGGAGCAATAATTGGACCTGGAGGAAAGATTATCCAAGAAATGCAAAAGGAAACAAAGACTATTATCGTTATTGAAGAAAGAGACGAAATGGGACATATCGATATTGTTTCTGCAAATAAAGAAGGAATTGAAGCAGTTCTAGCTAAAATTAAAGCAATCACTACTGTTCCAGAAGTGGGCGAAGAATATGAAGGTGTTGTTAAAAACATTCAAGCATTTGGAGCATTTGTTGAATTTTTACCTGGTAAGGATGGCTTATTACATGTTTCTGAAATCTCATGGGAGAGAGTAAACAATGTAGAAGATGTATTGAAATCAGGCGATAAAATAAAAGTTAAGCTAATAGAGGTTGACAAAAAGACTGGTAAATACAAACTATCACACAAAGCAGTACTTCCAAAACCAGAAGGATTTGTAGAAAGACCACCAAGACCAAGTTCTGATCGTCCAAGTTATTCTGATCGTAATGGTTCAGATCGCAATAATTCAGACAGAAGCATAGAACGTCCAAGGCCGCAAAAGCCACAACGTCCAACTGATGATAATTCAAGCGTAGAATAAAAAATTCTATACAAAAATACTTTTAAGGCTGTTTCATAATTTGAGACAGCCTTTTTTTGTATTCCTAAGTCTTTGTTTTAATTTCCTAACTCTTTGATTCATTTTTCTCTTTCTTTGATTCAGAAAATTATTACGCAGTTTTAATTTTCTCTTTCTTTAATTCATTTCCCCAGCTCTTGGTTTTATGAATATTTTAATAAACTCCAAACCCTAATGAAAATTATGAGATAAAATTTAGTCTCAATAAATTATATACAATTATTTTGTTTTAGACTTTGCAACGGGGTGATAATTCAAAGAAATAAAAAATAAATTTGAATATAAATCATTGTTATGTAGTTAATTTCATTGTATTTATATAATATTACGGAAGTTTTATGTATTTTTAACGTCAAAAAGTTTGGTTTTCATAAAAAAAAATGTATGTTTGCTCCTTGATTTTGACTAATTTTATATGATTATTATATTTTCAATTATTTAATTTATGTTTAACTTAAAACAAAAACATCATGAAAAAACAATTATTCTTTCTAATGGCGATTATATTCGCCATTCAAGGTTGGACACAACCCACATTAAACGAGGGCTTCGAAGGAACAACATTCCCTCCTAATGATTGGACTTCGGTAAATGTAAGTGGTTCTGTTAATTGGGCAAGGTACACCTCAAGCACTCCAAGAGGGACTGCATCTGCTAGTGTAAATTATGGGTCTTCTGGTCATGAGAATTGGTTGATTACTCCAAATCTTAATG
>DUQY01000312.1 GCA_012837565.1 Bacteroidales bacterium
AAAGCCAACGTTGCTAACCCAGCTAGAGCCAACTCACAGTTTGATCCGTACTTCACCGCATTCGTTACGCAAATCGGCGCTGCTTTAGAAATCCCTAAAGAAGAGTTGATGCTGCACTACGACAGCAGCTATTCAGCCGCACGTGCCGCAATGCTGCAAGCGTGGCGGTTTTACAGCCAGCGCCGCTGGTGGTTGGTCAGTGACTTTTGCCAACCCACCCGCGCCCTGGTGATAGATGAAGCCGTTGCCCGTGGAATGATCAGCTTGCCCGGTTACAACGACCCAGCCAAACGCCGCGCCTACCTTAACGCTTTATGGATTGGCCCAGCACGCGGTGCCATTGATGAGCTCAAAGAAGCCAACGCAGCAGGCAAGCGCATCGACATTGGTGTCAGCAACGAGTCAATGGAAGCCGCAGCCATGAGCGGCGAGCCTTGGTCAGATATCTACGCCCAGCGCCTCATCGAAATTAACCGCCGCAAAGCGGATGGCATTTACACGGTACCGAAAAACCAAGTACCCGAAACCACAGCAGGAGTAGATGACGATGAGCGCCTTTGAACTAGCGGCCTCACAAACGTGGCTGATTTTGCCCGATGCCCTGGACAACATCCTCAGCATTGCCCGCCGCTCAAACGATGTTGAAGCGCTGGAAACCAAGCTCGGCAAACAGCTGGAACACACCCACACCGTGACGAATCGCAACGGTGTAGCAGTGATCCCCGTCACCGGCCCGATCTTTCGCTACGCCAACTTAATGACACGCATCAGCGGTGCCACCAGTACCGAAGTGCTGGCAACCGACATTCAGACCGCGCTTGATGACCCGAGTATCAAATCAATCGTGCTGAATATCGACAGCCCCGGCGGTGTTGCCAGCGGCATGAACGAACTGGCCAACCTGATCTACCAAGGCCGCGCCAAGAAAAAGATTGTCGCCTACGTGGGCGGCACCGGTGCCAGTGCTGCTTACTGGATCGCCAGCGCAGCGCATGAAATCGTAATTGATGACATCGGCATGGCAGGCAGCATCGGTGCAGCACTGACCGTCAAGCTCGACAAAACAGCCGACGGCAGCACCACGTATGAAATCGTCAGCAGCAACGCCCCCAATAAACGCCCAGATCTAACAACCGAAGAAGGCCGCGCCAAGCTGGGCGAAATGGTCGATTCACTGGGCAGCGTATTCCAACAAAAAGTGGCTCTGCACCTTGGTGTAGACCCCGAAAAAATCCCCGCAATGGGTGACCTCGGCGGCATTCGCGTTGGTGCAAATGCTGTTACTCATGGCCTAGCCCATCGGCTCGGCTCGCTTGAATCGCTCATCACTGAGCTTTCGACAACGCAACAACCAACCAAACCCTGGAGACCCACCACTATGACTAAGACAGTCGTAAAAACCACCGCAGAGTTGCACGCTGCCTTAGCAGCAGGCACCGACGCACAAGATATCGTAATTGCTGAAGCACCGACCGCTACGATTGAAAGTTTCGACTTAACCGAAGTGAAAGCCGAAGCAGCCAAGGCCGAGCGTGAACGCGTCACCGCCATTACTCAATTGGCCGGCCCTGAGTTCCAGGCTGAAATTGATGCAGCCATTGCAAACGGCGACAGCAAAGAAGTGGCGGCATTAGCAATTTTGACCGCCAGCCAAGAGCGCGGCATCAGTTTGTCAGGCATCAAAAGCGATTCGACCAGCGCCGCACATCAATCGCCCGCCAGCGATGACGACAAAGTCGCTGAAAAACGCACCGGCTTAGTTGGCCTGATGCTCAAAGGTGCTGGGGTTAAATAACCCAGCACGTCACCCAAACCCTGCAATCATGTCAAAGAATCAGGAGGCATCATGCCTAACCCAATCGTAAGCACTTACATCCCAGAGCAACTTAGCGCTGGCGATTTCCCCGTTGTTACTGACGCCGTCACCATCGGTCTAAATCAAAACCTCAAAGTCGGCTCGGTCCTCGGTAAAGATGCCGCCGGCGACTACGTACTCAGCCTTGCTGCAGCAGAAGACACCTCGAAGGTGCCAACCGTTATCTGCGCTGAAGCCATCACCACCACAGACGCAAAAGCCGTCGGCATCGTGCGCCTAACCGGCGAAGTGCTGGGCAGCCAGCTACAAATCGGCACAGGCCATACGCTCGAAAGCGTAAAAGCCGCATTGCGCCCCTTATCAATCTTCGTGCGCTAAGCACCGCAAGTCCTTTAAATCAGTACGCTAAGGAGCGCACACAATGGATATTTTTGACACTCGCACCATGCTCGCAGCCGTTGAGCAAATCCACACCCCCAGCACTTTCTTGCTGAATACGTTTTTCGCTGCACAAGAAACGTTCCCAACTAAAACCGTAGACGTGGACATCGTCAAAGGTGGCCGCAAGCTAGCGCCATTCGTTAGCCCACGCCGCGAAGGCAAAGTGATCGAACGCGACGGCTTCACCAGCTCCAATATCACCCCTGCCTACATCAAACCGAAAATGGAGACAAACGCAGAGCAGTTGCTCAATCGCTCACCCGGCCTAAACCCATACGCCACGCAAACACCGGGCGAGCGAGCAGCAATTCAACTGGGTAAAGACTTGGCCGAACTTAACGACCAGATCACCCGCCGTGAAGAATGGATGGCAGCATCTG
>DUQY01000179.1 GCA_012837565.1 Bacteroidales bacterium
ATTATTTTCTTTGATATATTGCTTTGAACTAATAATTGTTTTACATTTTCTTTATGACGACTTTCCCCTTTGTTATCGTAGAAGGATATAGTTAAATTCATTGTATAATTAGAGTCAATATCATTACAATAATATATAAAAATAGAATCATTATTTGAGATATTATCTATTGAAAGGATAATTGGTTCAAACGCTTTTTTTATTGTATAGTAAACAGGCTTCTTATATCCAGCATAATCTATGGCTGACCATGAAATAGCAGGGTATGCATCATTTAGTTGCCAAAATAGAGTTCCCATACAATATGGTTTTGCTCTTCTTTGTGCTTCAATAGCAATTTTGTATGCTTCTTGTTGAACTACTTGTGATTTATAGATATAATCCTCGTCTGTTTTGTAGCTATTAAAATATTCATTTATTCTATTATCTATTAGTTCAAAACCTCTTGGGTGTTTTTGATGTATTGCAAATTCTTGGTTTTCTTTTGAGTATGGTAAAGACATATAAGCTTTTGCTGTATTTATATTTGGAGTACCTTGAAAACCAAACTCACTCATAAATCGAGGAATCTTTCTTGTATATGTTTCAAGAGTTGAGTCTGCCCACCAAACTCCCCAATAATGGCAATCTCCATGAGTCAAACTCTCTTTTCTTCCCCAACCATGAAGTGGCGATGTATGAATATAATCTATTGTAGGTGAATATTTACTAACTAATTCAGGTAATAGTTTATTGAATAAATTATTATAGTTTTCAACAGCTTTTATTGTGTCCTCAACTTCCTGCTTCCAACCCCAGTTCATCCATCCTTCCCATATTTCATTGTTTCCACAAAAAAGAGCAAGTGAGGGGTGCCCAGCTATTCTTTTAATATTTTGTTCAGCTTCTTTTCTAACATTATCTAAAAATACATTATCTCCAGGATACAATGCACAAGCAAAAGGGAAATCTTGCCAAACTAATATTCCATTTTTATCACAAGCTTTGTAAAAATCTTCGTTAGCATATTCACTGCCTCCCCAAACTCTAATCATATTAAAATTTGCTTCTTTAGCATAGCTGACTATGGTATTATGGTTATTATTATCGATAATTATATTTGCCCCTTTTGCAAAGAAAGGTTTGCCATTTAATTTGAAATAAAAACTTTGACCAATAGAATCTTTCTCTTGTACTAATTCAATTGTTCTAATTCCAAAATCAATTGCTTCATAGTAAAGGAATATGCTTGTATCTTTTTCCTTTTTATATAGTTCAACACAATTCTCATAAATATTTTGTTCTCCCATTTCTTTAGTATACCATAGATAAGGATTGTCCACATTGAATTTAAAACTAAAATAACCTAAATTTTTATCAATATCTTTCTTCGAAAAACTAAAAGTATAAGGTTTTTCAATATAAGATTCTTTTTGAAATATAAAACTACCAATTTGTTCTTCTCGTTCTAAAAGCTTTAATTCGTACTGGTGATCTGTTAGATTGGAAATTCCAATATTTAAAACCATTTCTGCTATATTATTTTCAATAGAAAGGGTCTGTATGTTTGCAAATTCAATTCTTGGAATATTATATAGTTCAATGTTTATTGATTTAAAGCCTACTGATAACATTTTAGGATACCAATCCCAACCATAACGATATTGATTATTTCTATTAATAACTCTTTTCTCTGATTCTAAAGTATTATACGAATCTGATTTATAATTTAATCTTTCAATAGTAGGGTCAATAATTAATTTTATATCATTATGCCCTAATTTAAGAAAGGGTTTTATATTGAATTTGTATGTATAGAATTCATTATTAGCACTATCAATAAAGATATCATTAATATAAAGTTTAGAAAAAGTATTAACGCCTTCAAGTATAATATCGATATTGTTAGATTTTAAATCTTCTTCACAAAGAATAAACTTTGAATTAAACTCCCATGAGCAAGAATCTATCCATTTTATATTTTCTTCATTTGAATTTTTGAATGGGTAGGGAATAATGCCATGAGTATTTAATAGTTTATATATATCGTTTTGGGAAATAAAGATACTATCTAAATTGACATTCCTATTGTTTGTTAAGGACCAGTAATCTAGTTCTATGTTTTTAATTGTTTCATCTTTAAATAATTGTCCAAAACTTGATTGGCAAACTAAGAATACAAAAAAAAGACTAAGTAATAACTTCTTCATATGCAATTAGTTTTCTTAGAAGGGTAGGGCTGCAGCTCCAAGTATTGCAGCATTGTTTTCGTCAAGGTCCGATAGTTTAAGCTCTATCTTATTCTTAAAAACAATAAATAGACTTTCTTCAAAGTATTTCTTAAGTGGAGTCATTAGCAAATCGCCAGCCTTTGTTAGTCCCCCAAAAAGGAATATCTTTTCTGGGGATGTAATAGCTACTGCATTTGCCATCCCAACTGCAAGCATCTTTGCTGTAATATCAAAACACTTAATTGCTAACTCATCTCCCTCAATTCCTGCTTTATAAATTGCTTTTCCTCCAATTTCCTCTTCAGGAAGGGTTCTTAAAACAGAATTAGTACTAGTCTCTCTTATTAGTTCTAAGGCAGTTTTCTTTATTCCTCTTACTGAAGAGTAGGTTTCAACACAACCTCTTCTTCCACAACCACATAATCTTCCCTCAGGTTGAACAATAGTATGGCCAATTTCTCCTGCAAATCCATCATGTCCATAAACAATTTTACCATCAACCACAATTCCACTTCCAACACCTGTTCCTAATGTTATCATTAAGAAATTCTTTACATTCTTAGCTCCTCCATAAATCATTTCTCCAATTGCTGCTGCATTTGCATCATTTGTTAGGGTTACTTTTAAAGGAAATCCTTTTTCAGATAATCTATTTTCAATATACTCCTTAACTGGTATAATTCCTTTAAAATTTAGGTTTGGAGCATGCTCAATTGTTCCATTATAGTAGTTCCCATTAGGAGCTCCTATACCAATACCTTGGATTGAATCCTTGTTTGGACATTTCTCTATTAGGTATATAATATTCTTGGTAACTTCGTTTAGATATATTTCAGAATCGAAATAATCTTTAGTACTTAGTGATAGGTTTTCGGTAATATTACCATCCTTATCAACAAGTCCAAAACCTGTATTGGTTCCTCCAATATCTATTCCTATTGAATACTTTTCCATTTCGATTATTTATTTAATAAGGTCTTTCATATTGTAAAATCCTTTTTTACCTATCATAAATTCAGCAGCTAAAATAGATCCCAAGGCCCATCCTGTTCTATTATGAGCTTGGTGGGTTATAATTATATCGTCAACTCCTGAGGAGTATGTTATTGTATGTGTGCCTGGTACTTCTCCAATTCTCTTTGATTTAATTCTTAAAGAATCAGTCTTTCCTTTGTCAGGGTATAAAACCCAATTTGTTTTATTATCTAAATTATCAATTATAGTTTCTGCCAAAGTAATTGCAGTACCACTTGGTGCATCAAGTTTTTCTGTATGATGAATTTCTTCAATTGAAACATCATAGGAGGTTTGAGTATTCATGAGTTTTGATAGTTCTTCGTTTATCTTATTGAAAATAAACATTCCAACACTGAAGTTTGAAGCCACAAACAATCCTCTTTGCTCTTTTTCTGCTAGTTCTCTCAATTCTTTTAGTCTTCCGTACCATCCTGTTGTTCCAACCACAATTGGAATATGACGATTAAAACATTCTACAATATTATCAACAAC
The DNA here is from genome assembly GCA_012837565.1 of Bacteroidales bacterium. Lineage (GTDB taxonomy): Bacteria > Bacteroidota > Bacteroidia > Bacteroidales > P3 > UBA10566. The sequence goes on from DUQY01000179.1 coordinate 3,720, forward strand.
TATATAAGGAGTAGAAAAATCAATAGCAACATCTACCTTTGTTTCATCTAATCCTTCCCAATCCTTATCGTTATCAATTGTATAAGCAATATTGTGATTTCTTTCTTGGGCAATATTTTTAACAATTTTACCCATCTTTCCATATCCAATTAAAAGAATATTCATATTATATTTGTGTTTTTATGTTTAGCAAATTTACAAAAACAAATACGATAAACAATATTTATCGTATTATTTTCTTATTTCAATTAATTTTATCTCAACTCTCCTTTCATACATAGCATCTATATTATATACTAATCTCCTACGTTCAATTAAACTTTTAGGGTTTCCGGACTTACTTCCAATCTTTCCCATAGGTAGTGTTTTTATATTTATGATTGGAATACTGTCTTCTGCATTTGTTGTTAGATAATAACTTAGCTCACCATCATTCCATTTCATCATATAGTTAATTATGCTGCCGATTCGTCTTTCTGAAAGTGCAAAATTATACATTTCATTATGTAGGGCTGATGAGTATCCAATAATTGAGATGTTAAATTTGTCGCCTTTCTTTGCTTTGCTTAACAAATAACTACACATATTATCTAGCTTTTCCATACCTTTATTAATTTTGATAGAAAAGAAATTGTTAATACTATCTATAATTGTATTTTCGGTTGAATCGTTTATCTGATTTGTTGCCTCTGCTTTATATGTGTTGCTTAGTGATTTGTATTCCTTAAAGCAGTTTTCATAATCAGTAATTGTAGTAGTTGAATTTGATTGAGGGTCTGGTTGGTCGTTATGAAAAAAGATTTGTAGTGGAAGGTCGAAAATAGGGGAGAAGTTTGATTTGTTTTTAATTTCCTCCATAGTTGGAATATCTGGCAAAATGTCTGCTTCAAACCTATATATATCATTACAGCATGTCTTATTCTTCCTTGAGAAAGAACCCTCTCTATTGGAAGTAAAATAACCTACCTCATTAGGTTTAACAATTATTGGATGAATTTCGTTTGCCGGAGAGTTAATTGGCTGCATTAGGTTTTGTGGTTCACGCCAACGAGTAGCCCAACCCTCTGACTTAAATATATCAAATCCCCCAAATCCCATATGATTATTAGATGAGAAATATAATGATTTATCTTTCTGAGAATAGAAAGGAGTTATTTCGTCACCCTCTGTGTTAATGGTTGGTCCAAGATTAACTACCTCATTATCTTTTCCATCCAAAACATAGTAATATAAGTCATATCCTCCATAACCTCCTATACGGTTTGAACTGAAATATAGTATTTTTTCTCCATTTTCTATTGCAATATTTGGCTGAGTATTGCTATAACCTCTTATATTTATTTTCTTATTTAACTTCTTAGTTCTCTGGTACTTTCCATTCTCAAAGGTTGAATAATATATATAGCAAACCTCATTATTAAAGTTATTGCATATTGTGAAATAGGCAGTATGATTTGAGGTGTCAAAATATATATTAGATATATTCTTCTTTTTTTTGTTAATATTTTTAATGTCTAAGTACTCAATAGGTGAGTGACTTTGATTATTACTATCAATTTTACTTGTATATAATTGTTGATAAGTGTCATGATAATAAGTTATACCATTCTTTTTAAACTTAGAATAGTTGATATTAGTAAGAAATAGGAGGGTGTCACCCGATACAAAATTAGATGTTTGTGAGGATTCATTATTTACGTTGCTACCCAAATTCATAACATTTGTTCCGTGAATCTGTTTATTATTATCAATTATCCAATCAATAGTCTTTAGCTTTCTTTTAGCACGATTAATTATTATTGGTTCTTTAGTTTCCTCTAATAGTCTTTTAAGTATATCTTGTGAAATAAATATATTCCCATTAGAAATTGAAACATCTGCTAAGTTAAAGAAAAGGTCTGGAAACTCTTCACTAAGCTTTAATGAATCATTTTCGGTTATAACCTTTTGGTAATAATACTCTGCTTTATCATAATCCTTCAACATTCTACAAGCTTCACCCATCTTATAGTATATACGAAGTGGAGTTTGAAAGAATTTCCTAGATGTATTATAATGATCCAATGCTGTTTCATACTCACCATAGTTCATCGCAATATCACCTTCTTTTTCGTATGCAACCATATATCGTTCTTGTGAGAAAACAGATGTCACAAACAATAAAGAAAAGATAAAAGTTGATAAATATTTTAGAATGCAGGACATGGAATAGTTGTTTTTGAGCGTTTATAACCATTAGGACTAAATGAATACAATAACCAAACTTCTACTCCTCCATAAGATTTTGACGCTGGTGTTAGTCTAGACAGGTTAATGTCGTAAGAAAGTCCACAACTAAAATTATTTTGTTTATATTTTGCCATAATAATCATTGCGTCCAGTGCCCTGTAATAAGCACCCAGAGAAATGATTTGCTGATTTATTGAAGTCTCTGATATATTAATATTATAGTCCATACCAATTATTAACTCCATAAATTTACTTTGATTTTGAAAGTAAATGGTTGGAGAAATTGAATTGTCGTAATTTATTGCAATAAGATCCGACACATAAGCATTAAATTTCATTGGTAAATTAATATTTGAATTTTCGTAATAAGATAAACTAGGTTGGTTTATATGAAGTAAAGATGTTCCTGCTTGCAAGCTATGAGTTTCATTTGCTTTGATTTGCCAGTGAAGACCAAGACCAATATCAAAAGTTCTTATTTGATTTAGAAGTATTCCCTCACTGTCCTCAGGATATCTACCAAAAATAGAATTAGATTGATTATATCCCCAAGAAGAAGTGTTTCCTATAATGCCAAATGAAATATAATGTTCCTTGTTTTGGTCTATCGCTTTAAAGTAGGAGAGAGAGAGACCAAGCGATTGTTGACCATAGCTTAGAGTTCCGGCTACATCGGCCATAAAGTTAATTCCTATTCCAATACCATCACGTCTAACCCTGTTTTTATAAGCTAAAGCTTCGGCGGTAAATAAATATGAATTATAACCTTTGGAAAGAGTCTCCCATTGGTTCCTATACATTGTTCCCGCTCTAAAGACTGATTCTCCAAAAGCAGTGTTTGCAGGATTAAGAATCATTGGATTTGCGTTAAAACTAGAAAAGTGGACATCTTGTCCGAAAGAAATAATCGGATAAAAAGTTATGATAAGACCAATAAAAAACAATCTAAGTTTTCCCACAAATCATATAATAATTCAGTTTTAAGCATTAAAGTTTATTTTGTTTTGCTAAATTACTTAAGTCTTCTTTCTGTAATCTAAAAACAGTCCAATCACTTAAAGGAAAAGCATTAAGCGATTTATAAAATTCTATTGAAGGAGTGTTCCAATCTAAAACTATCCATTCAAAACGTGAACAATCTTCCTTAATAGCAATATCAGCAAGGTAAGCCAGTAGCTTTTTACCATACCCTTTACCTCTATACTGCTCCAAAACAAATAAGTCTTCTAAGTATAAACCCTTCTTACCAGTAAATGTTGAAAAATTATAAAAATAAAGAGCTAAACCAACTTCTTTTTCTCCTTCAAGAATAAATACTACGCTAGCATTTTTCTCAACAAATAAAGATTTATGAAGAATTTCTACCGTAGCACTAACCTCATGAGGCAGTTTTTCATAAATAGATAAATCCTTAATAAAGTTTAGTATTAAAGGAGTATCTTTTTCGTTTGCTTTACGGATTCTAACATTTTCCATAGTTAATCTTTAAGTTAGTAAATCAGAAAAAAACTTAGCGAAGCTTAGCATTAATAACAGCAAAGTCCTTTTGAATTAGTTCTTTTACTTTAATTAATCCATCTTCCAAGGCCTCTTGACCTGCTTTTCTTTGAAATTCATAATAACCATGGTAGGCGGCCATATAAACCTTTGCAGTGCCACGCTCAGTATATCTAGCAACTAAGTTATTCCTTAGGTCATATATCTCAACAATCACCTCTAGCTCAGTCTTGTTAGAGGTCATAGGCATGCCGAAAGCATTAAAAATACCTATTGTAAAGCCAGATAGCCAGCTCCACTTATAGTTGTTTTTCTTATACGCATTACCAATCCTAAGAACAATATTACCATTCCTCTTTCCAGAAGGATCCATAATATTATTATTCATTTCATTTACCCAAAGGTTAGAAGCATCTTGTATTCTTTTCTCTGCAGTATAGATTTTTGTCTTAGCGTCCACCTCAAAAACACCCTTACCATAAGGAGATTCAGGAGCAGTTGAGCCATCTTCCGAATAAGAATTTGCACCATAAGCATTCTCAAAAGAAGGCACGTCAAACCATATAGAAAGACGAGGCAGCAAGTTTGCATTTTGATAATCAGGTTGAAAGTCAGCAGGCTTAATTGTTTTACAGCCAGTGAATGCAAAAGCAATAATAATTAGTAAAAATGATATTTTTCTCATAAAACAAATATATTCAAGCCACAAATATACAAAATATATTTTGAATTATCTTCATTAGTATGATATAATATAAGGTAATTCCCAATATTTTTGGATTTCACATCGATGAGTATCTTTCTTTATTTCCTAGTTCTCAATAACGAAATACTCCTCGTCTTTGGAGAGATTATTAAGTTTTTCTTGGGTTATGGTGTTTATGTATCTCTTATCATACTTTCTTCCTACTCTTAAATAATTATCTGAGAAGCCAAACATCATATCATCGTGCTTATCCGACTCCCATAGTATTTTTCCTATGTAGCCAATATTTCTCTTGTAGAATTCCTTCTTCTTTGTATTTGAAATGTTTTGAAGTATGAGACTATGTTTCTTTCGAATATTAACAGGAATCTTACCATCGAAATTTATGGATTTTGCATTAGGTCTTTCGGAATAGGTAAATACATGTAGGGCAGAGAGGGGAAGGGATTCAATAAATTCAATTGTGGAAGCAAATTCCTTTTCGTCCTCACCTGGGAAGCCAACAATTATATCAGCTGCAATAAAAGCATGGGGCATGATTTTATGTATATAGTTCACCCTTTCTGCAAATAGTTCTCTATTATATTTCCTTTGCATCCTTTCTAAGAGATAGTTAGTGCCTGCCTGTAATGGAATATGAAAATGAGGTAAGAAACTCCTTGAACTTTTTACAAAATCTACTATCTCCTCTGTTATTAGATTGGGTTCTATACTCGATATTCTATATCTCTCAATTTGTTCTACCTTATCCAATTCTTTAATAAGAGCAAAGAAAGTTTCATTTTGATGTTTTCCAAAATCTCCAATATTTACACCAGTCAAAACAACTTCTTTCTTCCCTTCTTTTGCTAGTTCATAAGCTTTTTCAACTGTGGTTGCAACTGTATCGCTTCTGCTCCTTCCTCTTGCATAGGGTATTGCACAGTAGGTGCAGAAATAATCACAACCGTCTTGTATCTTTAAAAAACTACGTGTTCTGTCGCCAGTTGAATAGGAGGGAACAAATTCTTTAACATCATCAATATTTTTAACCTCTTTCCAATGTTCAGAAAATCTTTCTTTATTATTTAGATAATCAAATAGCTTGTGCTTATCTGCATTTCCCAAAATTATATCAACACCTTCAATTTCTGAAATTTCCTTTGGTTGAAGTTGTGCAAAACATCCTATAACAGCAATTGTAGCTTCGGGATTTATTTTATTAGCTTGGCGAATTGCATTTCTACATTTCTTTTCAGCCACCTGAGTTACAGTACATGTATTTACAACATATACGTCAGCAAATTCTTTGAAAGAAACTTGCTGGTAATCGTTTTGAATAAATATTCCTGCTAATGATGAACTTTCTGCAAAATTTAATTTACAACCAAATGTATGGAATGCTACCTTCTTCATAAATATACTATAATCTAATTTATTTCGAGTGTCAAAATTAGGTATTTTATTTTGAATAGCCATTTTATAGTAAAAATAATGCAGTATCTCAAAGGTTATAGATTCTTTTAGTCATATTATGAGAGGTGTTTAAGTTCTTTCATGATTTCAACCCCTTAAATGCCAAAATTTGATACAAAACTAAAACCATTTGATCCTAACACCCTCAGCATTTGATCCTGACACCGCCAATATCAAATACTTGTTTTGAGATTGTTGATTGATACAGGATACTCAAGAGTAAAAAATACTTGTTAGGAATATTGATTCATAAAGAATAAATAGAAGTTCAAAATTAATTGAACTTCTATTTATATGTGGAGATAATTTCGAATATAATCACTGAAAAGAATATTCCTTATCATCCATTAATAAGATTTTAAATTCATCAATCTCCTTAAGCTCTTCAAAAGTTTTAATCTCTTTACTATTCCCTCTTTTATCCCCAAATTCTGACTCTGAAAAGTATATATTATGGACATTGAATATAGATTTTGTTTCATTTATCCCTTCTTCAATACAATATTCTTTTTTTGCATTACTAAAGCCATATTTAGGATATATCTCTTTTATATTTTTTAAAAACCAGTTACTTATTAAGTATTTATTATTATACTTTGAATAATTACAAACA
>DUQY01000180.1 GCA_012837565.1 Bacteroidales bacterium
GTTTGGTATTATGCTTGCTTCAAACAACAACAGCAATATATCCTTCTTGAAAACTCAGAGGAAGTGCATCGGGTGAAATATAATCTTCTTCGCTAAGGAAGTAGTCTAGTCCTTTGTTGTCGTTAACTATTCCTAAGCTACTGACAACATCAAAATATCTATCAACAATATGTTTGTTTGGCATTTTATTTATTTTCCATTTTACCAAAAGCCATTTCTTAAACCTTAATGAGTTTAAGACTTTCGATGGTTTATGTAATTTTAGTCTGATTAGGAATGATCTAAGTTGATTGTGTAGATCAAGCACATAATCGTAGTTTTCTTTTTTCAGTTTCTTTACTACTTCTGAAAGTGAATGAGAATAGTAAATTGTTTTATCAACATAAGGGTTATTGCTTAATATAATTGCATTGTTTGCCTTAACCAAATAATGTATTTTAGCATTAGGCATTTGGTTTTTTATGCAACGCAATATTGGAGTTGTCAACACAATATCTCCAATTGAACTAAGACGAATAATTAAGATTTTGGGGTGATTGTCCATTTTTTGTTATCCTACGCTTCCTTCTAAGCTAATATTTAATAATTTTTGTGCCTCAACTGCAAATTCCATTGGTAATTTATTTAGAACTTCTTTTGCATATCCATTAACAATTAATCCAATTGCTCCCTCTTGAGATATTCCTCTTTGGCGGCAATAAAACAATTGGTCTTCTGATATTTTGGAAGTTGTTGCTTCGTGTTCAACAATAGAAGAGTGGTTGTCGGTTTCTATGTATGGAAATGTGTGTGCTCCACATTTGTCTCCAAGAAGGAGGGAGTCGCACTGTGAATAGTTTCTAGAGTTTGTTGCTCCTTTGGTTATTCTTACTAATCCTCTATATGCATTTTGGCTCTTGCCTGCGGAAATACCTTTTGATATAATTGTACTCTTTGTGTTTTGACCAATGTGAATCATTTTTGTACCAGTGTCAGCTTGTTGGTGATTATTGGTTACGGCAACAGAATAGAACTCTCCTATCGAATTATCTCCTTTTAAGATACAGCTTGGGTACTTCCACGTGATTGCAGATCCTGTTTCAACCTGTGTCCAAGATATCTTTGAATTATTACCCTTGCAAATTGCTCTCTTGGTAACAAAATTATAAATACCTCCTTTACCATCTTTATCTCCTGGATACCAGTTTTGAACAGTTGAATACTTAACTTCAGCATCTTTCATAACAACAATCTCAACAATTGCTGCATGGAGTTGGTTCTTATCTCTTTTTGGAGCTGTGCAGCCTTCCATATATGATACATAAGCCTCTTCATCTGCAATTATTAATGTCCTTTCGAATTGTCCAGAGTTCTCTGCATTTATTCTAAAATAGGTTGAAAGCTCAATAGGGCATTTAACTCCTTTTGGAATATAGCAAAACGAACCATCACTAAAGACTGCTGAGTTGAGGGCTGCGTAGAAATTGTCGCTATAAGGAACAACTGAACCCATATGTTGTTTAACTAGTTCAGGGTGGTTTTGAACGGCGTCGCTAAACGAACAAAATATAATTCCTTCTTTTGAGAGAGCTTCTGAGAATGTTGTTTTTACTGAAATGCTATCCATAACTGCATCAACAGCAACACCGCTCATTTGTTTTTCGTCATTTAAATCAATTCCTAGACGTTGAAAAGTGTCAACTAGTTCTGCATCAATTTCTCCGCTATCCGCTCTTTGCTTCGGTGCTGCATAATATATAACATCTTGGAAGTCTATTTCAGGAATGGTTAAGTGAGCCCAAGTAGGCATTTTCATTGTTAGCCATTTGTTATATGCCTTTAATCTAAAATCTAATAGCCAATCTGGCTCGTTTTTCATTTTTGATATATATCTAACAACATCTTCATTTAATCCTTTTGCAATAGCATCTGTTTCTATATCGGTAACAAAGCCATATTTATATTCACTATTAGTAATATCTTCTATTAAATTATTCTCTTTTTCCATATTGTTTTCGTTAATCTGAGATTATAATGTGCAAAAATACAATATAATTAAACGAAAAGCAGGTTTTGAGTGATAATTTTACTTTAATATGCGATTAGAAAGGTGATCAATAGCCTTATAATTAATCTTCAAGCGTATTGTTTATGCTTAAATGATGCTTATTACACTTAAAAGGAAAATTATTATTTTGGCTTAGCACTTGAAAAACAGTACTAAAACATATTTTGTAGTTAAAAATATGCGAAAAAGTATTAATATTATTATAAATTTGATTACTTTTGCTAGCAGTTAATTAATGGAGACTCTCGAAAATCCAAAATAGAGTAGAGATTATAAAAAACAATTTTAATATTATGAAAAAAACTTTATTTGTATTAGGTGCTTTTGCAGCAATGTCTTTAGTAGGATGTAATGGAAAAAATGATTGCGCTTGTGCTATATTAGATACAGAAGGTAGTGTGTTTGTAGCAAGTGAAAAGTATGTTAAAGATGCTGATTTAAACAAGGGCGTAGGTACTACTCTTGATGTTACAGATTTTGACGGAGAATGTAGCGATGTTGTATGGGAAGATCTTCAGTCTTCAGCATGGGCTGGATTAGGTTCTGACTTTGCTTTGAAATGTAAAGAAATGTAAGCGAAAGCCTAACAATTTAATTAAAGGGGTTATTGCTTAAGGTAATATCCCCTTTTTTAATCAAATTTTTTGAAATGAAAATAAACAAACCCTTAATAGGAACAATATTTCGAATAGTTATTGGATTAGTATTTATTCTATCTGCAGTTTTGAAATACTTATCTATTGAAGCTGTTGATTTGTTCTTTTTCGACCATAAGTTACTCCCTTGGGTAGTTACAACATTTGCATCAAGAATATTAATAGCTTTTGAAGCAATAATAGGGCTTATGCTTGTTATTGGAATATATCCTAAGATAACAAAAATACTAACTTTCGTATCTCTAATTGGATTTACGCTTTATCTTTTTATTAAACCTTTAATTTTTGATGTATCACAAGAGAATTGTTTTTGCTTTGGAGATAAAATTCAACTTTCTGACACCCAAACAATTGTTAAGAATATTGTTTTAATTATAATGGCATTTACCCTTTCATGGGCTAAGGAGTGGAAATCAAAATATAGAAAATACATACTAACAGGATTAATAGTTCTTAGTCTTGGAATAAGTTTTACAATAAAACCTCCAGACTTTATTCAAGCTAAAATATATAAGCACAGCGTTGAAATAAATCCTGAAGTATTTGAATATGTTAAAAAGCTTGATAATGTTAAGGCTCTAAACATTGATAAAGGGAGAAAGGTTATTTGTTGGTATGGAACAGGTTGTAAATATTGTAAAAGGGCTGCAAAGAAAATTGATATTATTATAGATAGGCATAAGCTCAACAAAGAAGATTTTGTAGAAATATTTGGAGGACAAGAAAAACCACTTCTTGAATTCTATAAAGAATCTGGAACGGAACCTCTAAATAAAGCTTTTATTCCAGTGATTCCATTTATAAACACAACTGGGGGATTAATGCCTGTTATCTTTTTATTGGAAGATGGAGAGATTGTTAAACTCTATAAATTAACTACTATGGACGAAGGATATATTGTGGAATTTTTAACAAATAAAAATTAATATTATGAAGAAAACTCTTTTATTTATTATGGTAATAGGTTGCATATCTTTAGTTTCATGCACACAAACAGATTGTACATGCGTTGCAACCCAGCAAAAGAAATCTACCTCTTCAGCGTCATCTCAAACTTATCCTGTATATGATTGGGGTGGAAGTTGCAGTAGTATATCGCCTAGCGATATCCCTGAGATAAGTAATAATGGAACAGAATATAACTTAAACTGTTCTGAATTATAAATGAAATACTTATTCTCTCTTCAATAACATTTCCACAATTTTTGCGTTTTAGAATTGAATAAAATTTAAAACACTTAACATTATGGTAAGAATTCTTTGGGTAGATGATGAGATTGATCTATTAAAACCGCATATTCTTTTCCTTGCAACAAAAGGTTATGAAGTTATTCCTGCAACAGATGGGAATGAGGCTATGGATATTTTAGAAGAACAGTTGGTTGAGATCGTTTTTTTAGATGAAAATATGCCTGGCTTATCTGGTTTGGAAACTCTAAGCCTAATAAAGAATAAATATCCAAGTCTTCCTGTTATAATGATAACAAAGAGTGAGGAAGAACAAATTATGGAGCAAGCTATTGGCTCAAAGATTTCAGACTATCTAATTAAGCCAGTTAATCCAAATCAAATTCTTCTTGCCCTCAAAAAGCACCTTCAAACCAAACGTTTGGTTAGTGAAACCTCTACGCAAAATTACCAACAACAGTTTCGTGAGATTTCTATGAGTCTTATGGATAGGATGGATTCAAAGGAGTGGATGGATGTTTATAAGAAATTAGTTTTTTGGGAATTAGAGCTAGCATCCTCTCAAGACGAAAGCATATACGATATACTTCGTCAGCAGAAAGATGAAGCGAATACTCAGTTTTGTAAGTTTTATGAAAAAAACTATATAGATTGGTTAAAAGGAGATGAGGATAAGCCTCTTCTTTCTCATACGGTATTAAAAGAAAAACTATTCCCAATCCTAAAAGAAGGACTTCCAACCTTTCTAATAGTTATTGATAATTTCCGATTCGACCAATGGAAAGCAATACAACCTATGGTTGAGGAATTCTTTAGAACAGATAAAGAGGATATATATTATAGTATAATTCCAACAACAACACAATACGCAAGAAATGCAATGTTTGCAGGATTAATGCCCTCTGAAATTGAAAAGAAATATCCAACTCTTTGGACAAATGAAGACAAAGAAGGTCATAAAAATCAATATGAGCATGAGCTTTTAAAAGAAAATCTAAAACGATATGGCTTCAACTTAAAAACAACCTATCATAAGGTGCTTAATGCACAATATGGTAAAAGGATGATTGATAACTTATCAAATATGCTTCAAAACGATTTAAACGTAATAGTATATAATTTCATTGATATGCTTTCTCACGCTAGAACAGAAAACGAATTGGTTAGAGAATTAGCAGAAGATGAAAAGGCATATCGCTCTGTAACACAAACATGGTTTGAGCATTCCGCTTTTATGGATGTCTTGAAATATCTTAGCAATAAAAAAGTTAATATAGTTATTACAACAGACCATGGTTCGGTTAAGGTTGATAGACCAATTAAGGTTAAAGGTGATAAAGGAATATCAACTAATCTTCGCTATAAGGTAGGTCGTCTTTTAGATTATAACCCAAAAGAAGTGTTTGAAGTTAAAGACTGTACTCAAATCTTTCTTCCTAAACTAGCTATAACCTCACCTTATATTTTTGCACGTAGTAATGATTTCTTTGCATACCCAAACAACTACAATCAATACGTTCAATATTATATGACAACATTCCAGCATGGAGGAATTTCAATGGAAGAGGTTATGATTCCTTTTATTTCCATAAAACCTAAATAGTGAAATGACTAAATATATAGCAACTAAATTAGAAGACCTGCCAAAAATTGCACAACAAATTATTGAAGAAAACACAGACCAAAGAATTTTCCTGTTGGAAGGTGATATGGGAGCTGGAAAGACAACCCTAACCAAGGCGATATGTGATTTCTTCGAAGTAGAGGAAAACGTTTGTTCTCCAACCTTTGCAATAGTTAATGAATACTTATCTAGTAAAGTGGGGAAGATATTTCATTTTGATTTCTATAGGTTAAACAAAGAAGAAGAAGCTTTTGATATTGGAATTGAAGAATATCTTTATAGTGGAGATTATTGCTTTTTGGAATGGAGTGAGAAAATTAAAAACCTTATTCCTTCTCATTATGTAAAGATTATTATTACTGAGACAGAAGACAAGCAAAGGGAAATAAAAATAGAGAGGATATAAGTCCTCTCTATTTTTTTATTAGTTTATATGTTTTACTTTCGTATTTTACTTTCTAGTTTTCTCTAAAACCCTTTATTAGTCCTCTTTCTGCTTTAGAAATAAAATCTATTATTTCTTTTAAAGCAGGAGTCTCAGGTAATTTCTTTAACTCTTCAAATGCTTTTGTGTAGTTAAGCCCTGATTGGAAAACTACGGTGTAATATTCTTTTATTTTGTTTATTGTATCTTGGTCAAATCCTCTTCTAGATAATCCAACAGAGTTTATGCCACAATAGGATAAAGGAAATTTACCCCCTTTAATATAAGGTGGAACGTCTTTGTCTACTAATGAACCTCCCATAAGGATTACATGAGATCCAATTCTTGTAAACTGATGTATTGCACTCAGGCCTCCAATAATTGCATAGTCTCCAATTTCAATATGACCACCAAGTGTTGCACCGTTAGCCAAAACGCAACTGTCTCCAATAACGCAATCGTGAGCAATGTGAGCATAAGCCATAATTAGGTTATTGCTACCAATCTTGGTATGTCCTAAAGCAACAGTGCCTCTGTTAATTGTCACAGATTCTCTAATTGTATTGTTGTCCCCAATAATAACAGTAGTTTTTTCTCCTGCAAATTTTAAATCCTGAGGAACAGCACTTATTGATGCATATGGGAAAATTTTATTGTTTTTACCAATTCTTGCACCAGGGAAAATAGTAACATGAGGTCCAATCCAACAATCGTCCCCAATTTCTACATCCTCATATATTACCGCAAAAGGTTCAATCTTAACGTTTTTTCCAATTTTGGCATCAGGGTGAATATAAGCTAATGGATGATTCATAGTTTTGTTTTAAATTGTTATTTATTTTTAGCAATTTGAGCCATAAGCTCTGCTTCCACAACAAGTTTTGAGCCAACATAAGCCTCCCCCTTCATCTTTACAAGACCCCTTCTAACAGGTTCGATTAAAGATAAACGGAAAATTAATGTATCTCCTGGAACAACTTTTCCACGGAATTTAACTCCATCAATTTTTAAGAAATAAGTTGCGTAGTTTTCAGGATCTTCATAATCCTTTAGAACTAAGATGCCTCCTGTCTGAGCCATTGCTTCAACAACTAAAACCCCTGGCATAACAGGTTCTGAAGGGAAATGTCCGTTGAAGAAATCTTCATTCCCTGTAACATTTTTAACTCCAACCAGATACTCATCACCCACTTCAATTATCTTATCAACCAATAACATTGGGAATCTATGAGGTAAAAAGTTTTTAATATCGTTAATATTAAAAACAGGTTCTTTGTTTGGGTCATAGTGAGGTACCCCTATCATTTTTTCCATAATTACTTTCTTTATTAATTTCGCAAATTCTGTATTAGCATAATGACCAGGACGCTTCAATATAAAATGTCCTTTAACATTAATCCCTAATAGTTTTATATCTCCAATAAAATCTAATAGCTTATGCCTTGCAGGTTCGTTATCAAAATGTTTATTAATATGATTAAGTATGCCTTTTTCAGCCTTAACACTCTTCGGATCTTTATTAAATACCTTTGCTAAATGTTCAATCTGCTCTTGACTTAAAGCTTCTTCAACAAAAACTAATGCGTTTTCTAAATCACCTCCCTTAATCAAATTAAGCTTAAGCAATTGCTCTATTTCATGTAGGAAAACAAAGGTTCTACAGTTAGCAATTTCTGTATCGAAACTATCAAGAGAGTCAATGCTGTGAGATTGCCTTTCAAGAACAGAGGAATTATAGTCAATAGTAATATCAACCTTAAATCCATCATAAGGCAAAACACTAAGTTCAATGCCTCTTTTTTCGTCATTATAATATATAGGTTCTCTAACAGAATAATAATATCTAATTCCATGTTGAGATTGAATGCCAACCTTATTAATAGCCTGAACCCATAGCTTAGAACTTCCGTCCAAAATTGGCACCTCTTCTGAATCTATTTCAATTAGAGCATTGTCAATTTTGAAAAAATGAAGAGCAGCCATAAGGTGTTCCATTGTTGCAATCTTAACTCCATTTTTTTCAAGAGTAGTCCCTCGAGAAGTATCAGTTACATTTTCAATCAAGGCAGGAATAATAGGCTTTTGATCTAAATCAATCCTACAAAAATTAATGCCAGTATTAGCATCAGCAGGTAATATAGATACAGTTACATCTTTTCCAAAATGTAACCCCTTACCGCTAAGAGTAAGTTTCGATTTAATTGTGTTTTGTTGCTCCATAGTTAATCAGTTTGCAAAGATATAATATTTTTTCAATGCTCACATCATATAAATGTAAAAACCATATTTAAAACGCTGAAAGAATTTCCTGAATCAAAGAAAGAAAAAATTAAAACAAAGATCTAGTAAATTAAAAC
>DUQY01000181.1 GCA_012837565.1 Bacteroidales bacterium
AAAGTTCCTGTACTTCTTGCCTTAATTGGGACGATAACCTCAAAATCGTCGCAAAACTGACGGATCAAATTAACAATATTCCACCCCGTAAGGGTAATACCTCCATTTGTATTTAGAAGCAAACTGATCCTTTTCACAATTCCAATTTCATCTAGTTGTTGAATAAACCAATTTATTGAATCATCAGCAATTTTTGCCTCCATCCCTTGTCTATACCCAGTAATGTACACCAAGAGTTTTGATTGTCTTTGAGTTTCAATTTCTGAATAGTAATCCCATTTAGTTTTCATCAATCCCCCCTTACCAAGGAAAAACCACTATAAGCTATGTCTAATATTAAGACAGTCTTTCCAATAATACAAATAAAAAATTATCCAAACTATGCCAGTATTTTTCTTTCAAGAAAGTTACATTCTGCTCAATTATTGATACCATTCAGAGAACTCACGGACTACCAGTGACAGGGTTTGACCTATTAACTTATTCACAATCATACAATTACAATTTTTCCATCTCGAGCTGTGACATAAAAGTGTGACAAAAATCGGAAATTTTAGGGATTTTATTCGAATTTTTGGATCTATCTTCTTCTCTTTGGTTTCCGCTTTGTTCAAGACATACTGTTTTGTTCCAAGACGCTCCGTTTTCAACCAATCTATAGGTTTTCATTAACATATGTTGATGAGTATTATATGCGAAAGGAGCAATATAGGTATGATAAGGGCATGTCCAATAGTATATAATCCAGGTGAAATCACTATTGAAGAATGGGTATACAGAGAATACGGGACTCTTTCCGCATATGGTATTGATGAGCCTCTCTATGAATTTTGCCCCAACAAATTCGAAAAGAATACCCTTGGCCTTAACTATCTGTCGAAATCCATCTATAAAAATTTCCCAGCTACTGCGATTAGCATAATTGAACGAGTTTCAGGATTATTATTCGACAAACTATTAGACACATTGTGTAACGAGTTTTCTAATCTTTTCCTGGATAGTTCCCTGTCTGCAGTTATTATGAATAGATTCTCACAGGACGAATTCGATGAAGTTTTCAAGAAGCTGTTCAAACTTTGGAAAGAAGGGCTAGCATCTGAAAAGCTGCCTATCCAGCTCTTCAATATTGAAGGGAATCCAATCAGACGCAAGCTGATCATGCCTTGGTTATACACTCCAGTTCCAACAAATATGATCATTGAAGTCATCCAACTTGTTAAAAATTTCCAGAGTAGCTATTCGAGTTGCATTACTGTTGTTGATCGACATAATGCAATCGAATCACTCCGAACAGAAATTGGCCTCATATCACGACAGTTTTTTCTTGGTCATCGCAAAGACATTCTCTCTGGAACACATACACCTTTGGCAGGAGAACTTATCCAGAACAGTATAGAAAGTGAAGTGTTGGATCTGGGATGGTTGGATACCATTAAGAAGGAGGCTGAACTAGCTACAAATATTCAGTTTGGTAATGAGAAGATTCTTCTTGCTAGTCTGTTTGAAAAAGGAAGAACTCTGCATAAAGGGTATCTTGATCTCTCTCCGATTCAGCAAAATGAGGTTCTTAATATAGCAAACAAGGAAGCAATTATTAG
>DUQY01000182.1 GCA_012837565.1 Bacteroidales bacterium
TCTCATATTTCTTGTATAATTAAAATTTATCCTTTATTGGTTATTATCTAAAACTAGACATTATATTATGCAAAAATATTAATAATTTGTGATACTTTATGCATTTACAATGAAATTTAATTCATTTTTGTTCTTTTTATGATATATGGGAGGAGAATCTTATCAACTCCTTCATTTATATTTGCATCAACAAAATCTATTCTTATATTCTCACAAGAGTCTTTTATAGTTTTGATTTTCTGATTTATTGCCTTTTTATAAACTTCTCTAAGGTCTTGAGGGTTTAACTTGATTTCTTCCGAGGTTTCAATATCTATAAGACGATAAGGAACATTTTTGTAGTCAAAGTCTATTTCTTTACTCTTATCATTAACATGAAAAAGAATCACCTCATGCTTACAGTGTTTTAGGTGTTGAAGAGAAGATATTATCTCATTTTGGTCATCTTGTGACGAAAGTAAGTCAGTGAAAATTATTATTAAAGAGCGTCGATGAATTTGTTCTGCAAGCTGATGTAGAATTGGAGAAATGTTTGTTTGTGCCTTTTTTTCTTTGTCTTTTGGTCTAATAAGGTCTTCAAGAAGATTAAAGATGTATCTCTTATGTCCAAAATTTGACTTAATATCGGTTATTAAATCAATTTTATCAGAAACAAGGCTTATTCCAAAGGCGTCTCTCTGACGAGAAAGCATTTGAATTATGGCTCCGGCTGCATAAGCGGAGAAGGTGATTTTGTTTGGGCTTGCAAAAGAGTTCTCCTTTTGGATTGGGAAAAACATTGAAGAGGAATTATCTAATACTAATACGCATCGAAGATTGGTTTCCTCTTCATATTTTTTTACAAAAAACTTATCTGTTCTTCCGTAAAGTTTCCAGTCTATGTTTTTGATTGATTCGCCTGAATTATAGAGTCTATGCTCTGCAAATTCAACCGAAAACCCATGGAATGGACTTTTGTGTAAGCCTGTAATGAACCCTTCAACAATTTGATTGGTTACAAACTCAATTGAATTATATCCGATTATATTTTCTATTTTATCGGACATATTAGTATTATAGATTTTTTTCTATAATATCTACGAACTTAGATTTAGATTGAGCTCCAACAAGTTTGTCAACCACTTCACCATTCTTTAAGAATAGTATTGTTGGAATATTGCGAATTGAAAATTGAGACGTGATATCATTTGATTCATCAACGTTCACCTTTCCAATAACAACTCTTCCATCATATTCTACTGATAACTCATCAATAATAGGAGTTATCTGACGACAAGGCCCGCACCATTGTGCCCAAAAATCTAAAACAACTAGTTTTTCTGATTGTTTTACAACACTTTCAAATGTTGCATCTGTAACTTCTAATGCCATATTACTATGTTTTTAATATAATGAAGTGCAAACATAATACAATTTATCGATATATAATCGACATAAAGGGAAAATAAATTTGTGTAATCTCAAAAATGGCTGTAATTTTGTTTCTTAATTATTTGATTATTCAACATAAAAGCAAAAAAAATATAATGGAAAAAACAAACCTAATCCTTGCTATTAATCCTGGATCTACATCTACAAAGATTGCAGTGTATAATGGTGCAGAGCAAATGTTTCTGAAAAATATCAAGCATTCATCAGAAGAATTAGCACCTTTCGAACACATAGCTGACCAATATGAATTCAGAAAAGAATTAATTCTTAAAGAAATAAATATGGCTGAATTCAATCTTCAAGAATTTAAAGTTATTATTGGAAGAGGAGGATTGGTTAAACCTGTTGCCTCAGGAGTTCTTGAAATTAACGAAGAAATGTTGGAGGATCTTCGCATAGGAAGAGAAGGTCAACATGCATCAAATCTTGGAGGACTAATTGCTTATGATATTGCAAATGGTATTCCCGGAGCAAGGGCAGTTATTGCAGACCCTGTTGTAGTTGATGAGTTTTGTGATTTTGCAAGAATAAGCGGTCATCCACTTATGCCTCGCAGATCTATTTTCCACGCACTAAACCAAAAAGCAATTGCTCGTAGGTATGCAAAGGAAGTTAATAAGACATACGAGGAGTTAAACCTTATTGGAGTTCACCTAGGTGGAGGAATAAGTGTTGCTGCTCACCATAAAGGAAAAGTAATTGATGTTAACCAAGCTCTTGATGGAGATGGTCCTTTTTCACCAGAGAGATCAGGAACTTTACCTGTTAACGAGATAATAAAGATATGTTTTTCTGGAAAACATACTGAACAAGAAATCAAGAAAATGGTTGTTGGTAATGGAGGATATGTTGCATACCTTGGAACAAACGATGCTTACCAAGTTGAATGTAAGGCTAAAGAAGGAGATAAGAATTTTGAATTTATTCAAGAAGCTATGGCTTATCAGGTTTCAAAAGAAATTGGAGCTATGTCAACTGTTCTTAAGGGAGAGGTTGATGCAATATTCTTAACTGGTGGAATTGCTTACAGCAAAACCTTTGTTGAATTAATTACAGATAGAGTAAAATCTATTGCTCCTGTACATGCATATCCAGGAGAGGACGAAATGGGTGCTTTAGCTCAAAATGCCCTAATGTTGATTAATGGAGAAATTGAAGCAACAAAATACGAATAACACCATATAAATATATGTAGGCATTTTGCCTTAATTACAAAACTAAGAGGGTGCATAAACTATTATACTCCCTCTTTTTTCATTTCTTATTTTCTAATAAAAGAATACAAAGACCTTATAAATATTCAGTTAACAAAGACAGCTTTAAATTATTGTTGAATAATAACATTAAAATTTGTGAGATAATAAAATTTGTTATACTTTTGCAACCTCTTTACGAATGGCGTCGTAGCTCAGTTGGTAGAGCAGAGGACTGAAAATTCTTGTGTCACTGGTTCAAATCCAGTCGATGCCACTCCAAAAAAGCTGAAACAAATTAATGTTTCAGCTTTTTTTTATTTTCAAGATCCTAAGCTATGCCAACATACTTAGGTATGTTATAGAAATAAAAATGAAATTAAAAATTAAAAAAATTAGGTGGTAATAAATATTAGTGTATCTTTGCAATGTTTTTGAGATGAAAAATCTTTTAAAACGGTTTTATTCGCTACTATTTAATTATTGAAGTTAGTTTATTCGTTTTAAGAAAAAAGATTTTCCCTCATTTTATTATTTAATTTATTTTATATGAACATTTTTGTTTCAAACTTAAGTTACGCTATCAATGATGATGACTTAAGACAAGCGTTTGAAGAATACGGTGAAGTTTCTTCAGCAAAAGTTATTACTGACAAATTTACTGGCCGTTCAAGAGGTTTTGGATTTGTTGAAATGTCTGATGAACACGGACAAAAAGCAATTGAAGAACTTAACGGAGCTTCTTTTGATAAGAAAGTTATCTCTGTTGCAGTAGCTCGTCCTCGTGAGGATAGAGGTGATAGCAACCGTGGTGGCGGTGGTTTCAACAGAGACCAAAGAGGTAGAAGTAATTATAATAGCGATCGTTATTAGTATATACTATATCATTAAAAGGAGACTTACCTTGATTTATTTCTTGGTAAGTCTTTTTTTTATCCTAGAATTTTTAGTAATTTTGCATCATCATAATCTTTTAACAAAATAACAATATGGATAATCAAGAATTAGACAACAACAATATTGAAGAGAAAATAGTATATAGCAATACTATTGAAGAAGAACCTAAAGATATTAGCCTTTCATCTGAGAAGAAAAAGAAATCTCCTCTTCTAATAACTTTTGGTGTTTTGTCTATATTGTCTTTTGTTGGTGTTATAGTTTTGTTATGTCTGTTTTTCTGCGGAGATAATAAAAGTAATAATGTATTAGTAACTCCAAAACCTGTTCAAACAGGAGAGTTAAGAATTGCTTATGTTAATACCGATTCAATTCTAACTAATTACGATTATGCTAAAGATTTGGAGGCAAACTTAACTACTTATCAATCCTCACTAGAAGCTAATTACCAAGCTCAAGGTAAAAAACTTCAAACCGATTATGAAAATTACTTGAAAACAGGGGATAAACTTACTTTAACGGAGCAAAAAAAGAAAGAAGAAGACTTAACTCGTCGCCAACAAGAGTTTCCAATGGTTCAACAAAAAATGATGGCTCAATTACAGGAGCGTCAATTTGAGGATAACAAGAAACTCCTTAATGCAGTTTACGCATTCATTAATGATTATAATGCAAAGAATCAGAAATTCAATATAATTCTAAGCAGGTCTTATATTTCAAGTACCGTTCTTTATGCTGATGATGCTTTTGATATTACTGATGAAATAATAAAAGGATTAAACCAAGAATATAAAAACGTTAAGGGCAAATAATAACATCCCTCAACTCATAATGTTTTTCTCGACAAAAGAATAATACTCTCCTTTTTTACCAAATATTACATGGTCTAAAACACTTATTGAAAGAATTTTCCCCGCTTTTGTAATTCTTTCTGTAATTGCTCTATCACTTTCACTTGGGATTATATTTCCTGAGGGGTGATTGTGTGCAAGAATGATTTTTGATGAATTGTTCTCAAGACATATCTTAAATAACTTCTTTAAATCGACACTTGTTTCCGACCAGCCTCCTTCACTTATACAATCTTTCCTTATAAATTTCTGAGAGTTGCTCAAAAGAATTATCCAAAAGGTTTCGTGTTGTAAATCTGCAATATCAGAAAACAATAGATTATAAACTTGCCTTGGCTCCTTAATAAAAACAATATCGTCTTTAGGGACATCCCTCCTATTTCCTAATTCTAAAGAGGCAACAATATTTATTGCTTTTGCCTCCCCTATTCCCTTAAACTTATTCATTAAGTCTTTATAATTTAAAGAGGAAAGCTCATCGACATTATTATTAACAGAATTTAAAATTCTTTGTGCCAACTGAACTGCACTTTCTTTCCTTGAGCCAGACCCAATAATAATGGCTAAAAGCTCAGCATTGGTAAGATTCTTTTTACCAATCTGCATTAGTTTTTCGCGTGGTCTATCTTCTTTAGCCCAATTCTTTATACTATAATATGTAGCTTCGTCTTCCATAAAATTAATATTATATTTGAGCAAAGATAGAAAAATAATAATAAATAATAGATAAGAGAATAGAAAAATAGAAAAAAACATCTAAAGTATTGTAAATAAAATAAAAGATTGTATCTTTGCAAGCCCTAAACATAGGTTACGCACAACTAATTATCCAGTTACCAATATGTTTAGCGGAATGACTTTCATCGTTTTATAACATTCTGATTGCCCGTTGGAATAGAGATTAAAGCAATGAGTTAAGGTAGTATTTACTCGAAAAACAGAGTAAAAATTAAGATGTTTTAAAAACATAAATTTAAAAAATGAATACGTTAAGTTACAAAACCGTATCTGCGAACAAAGAAACCGTTCAAAAAGAATGGATCATCATAGATGCAGAAAATCAAATTTTGGGACGTTTAGCTACAAAAGTGGCGAATGTGTTAAGAGGCAAACATAAGCCATCCTTTACTCCTCACGTTGACTGTGGAGATAATGTTATTATTATTAATGCTGAGAAAATACGCTTATCAGGAAATAAATTAACTGAAAAAGTCTATACTCGTCATACTGGTCATCCAGGTGGACAAAGATTTACAACTCCAAAACAAGTATTGGCAACTCACCCTATTCGTGTAATAGAACACGCTGTTAAGGGTATGTTACCAAAAAACAAATTAGGAGCTGTTTTATACACAAATCTTTATGTTTATGCTGGAACTGTGCATCAACACGAAGCTCAACAACCAAAAGTAGTTAATTTAAATTCAATCAGATAATTTCATGGAAGTAATAAACAAAATAGGAAGAAGAAAATCTGCTGTTGCTCGTATTTATATGACTGCAGGCAGTGGTAATATTACTATAAATGGGAGAGATTACATAGAATATTTCCCTACTCCAACATTACAATATGTTTGCCGCCAAGCATTTGAAACAGTAGGAGTTTTTGGACAATATGATGTTAAGGCTAACTTAGACGGTGGTGGAACTACTGGACAAGCAGAAGCTCTACGTATGGCGATAGCTCGTGCATTATGTGAAATTGATATTGAAAATCGCCCAGCATTAAAGGCGAAAGGTTTAGTTCGCAGAGACCCTCGTATGGTTGAAAGAAAGAAACCAGGACAAAAAGGCGCTCGTAAGAAATTCCAATTTAGCAAACGTTAAACGAATTATTGGATTGCCGTTTAGTATCCAAATTGGTAAGATTTGGGTTTTTCCTCCAACTACTTGCCAATTGAATTAATTAAAGGAATGTAAACAAAAAAACAAAAACAAGATGTTAGATTTTAATGAAATGTTAGAGTCAAGTGTTCACTTCGGACACATGAGAAGAAAATGGAATCCTAAAATGGCTCCTTATATATTTATGGAGAAAAATGGTATTCACATCATTGACCTACACAAAACAGCTGAGAAAGCAGATGAAGCTGCTGCAGCAATCAAACAAATAGCAAAATCCGGCAAGAAGATTCTTTTCGTTGCTACAAAGAAACAAGCTAAAGAGGTTATTTCTGAACTAGTATCAACAGTGAACATGCCGTTCGTTACTGAACGCTGGCCTGGCGGTATGTTAACAAACTTCGTTACTATCCGTAAGGCAGTAAAGAAAATGAACATACTTGATAAACTTATCAACGATAAAGACACATCAAAAATAAGCAAACGTGAACGTCTACAATTATCACGTGAGAAAGCAAAATTAGAAAAGAACTTAGGTTCTATCTCTGATTTAACTCGTCTTCCTTCAGCAGTGTTTGTTGTTGATATAAACAAAGAACACATAGCTGTTTCTGAGGCTCGCCGTTTAAATATTCCAATATTTGCATTAGTTGATACTAATGTTAATCCCGATCTTATCACTTTCCCAATTCCAGCAAATGATGACGCTTCAAAATCAATAGCACTAATAGTAAAATACATGTGCAATGCAATTGAAGAAGGATTGAATGAAAGAAAGATGGATAAAGATGCTCGTGAAGCTGCAGAAGACACTGAAGAGATAAACGAAAAAGCATTAGCTACCGAACTTTTAGATGAAGACGAAGACGATGAAGACAATTCAAAAGATGGAGTTAAAATCAAAAGAGTTAAAGCTGTTGCTGAAGATGATTCATCTGAAAAGAAACCTCGTCCTCGTAAAGTAATTTCTGCAAAGAAACCAGCTCAAAAGAAATAATTATTATTGAACAAGTAAAAAAAGAAAATATCATGGCAAATATAACTGCTTCAGCTGTTAATGAATTACGTCAACGCACTGGTGTTGGTATGATGGACTGCAAAAAAGCCCTAGTTGAATGCGAAGGCGATATGGATAAAGCAATTGACTACTTACGTGAAAAGGGTCAAAAACTAGCTTCAAAACGTGCAGACAGAGATGCTAGTGAAGGTTGTGTATTAGCAGCAACAACAGAAGATAATACATTTGGTGCAGTAATTATGCTT
Organism: Bacteroidales bacterium; assembly: GCA_012837565.1. Lineage (GTDB taxonomy): Bacteria > Bacteroidota > Bacteroidia > Bacteroidales > P3 > UBA10566. Next base: position 7,478 of record DUQY01000182.1, read on the forward strand.
AATTGCGAAACTGACTTTGTTGCAAAGAATGATGATTTTGTTGATTTCACTCGTTTAATATTAAACAATGCTATTACTGCTAAGGTTAAAACTATTGAGCAAATTAATGCATTAGTTATAAATGGTTCAACTGTTGAAAACCTAATCATAGAGCAAGTTGCAAAAATTGGTGAAAAAATAGAGTTAGCTAAGTACGAAACTCTTGAAGCACCTGTAGTATATTCATATATTCACACTGGTAATCGTTTGGCTACAATTGTAGCTTTAAATAAAACAGGATTTGATGCACAAGGACATGATGTTGCGATGCAAATTGCTGCAATGTCACCTCTTGCTTTAGACAAAACAACTGTTTCTGCCGAAACTATCGAAAGAGAAATGGAAGTTTATCGCGGACAGATTCGCGAAGAAGGCAAACCAGAAAACATGGTTGACAAAATAGCAGAAGGTAAACTTAACAAATTCTTCAAAGAAAATACATTATTAAGTCAAGACTTCATTAAAGACACAAAGAAAAACGTTCTTCAATATCTTCAAGAAGGAGATAAAGAATTAACCGTTACAGCATTCTTCCGTTTTGCGTTAGAAGCTTAAATCTTTAATAATAATTGAAACTAAGGGTTCTAAAAACAAAATGTTTTGGAACCCTTTTTTTAATTAAAAACTATATTCAACAAATTAAAACATCAGAATTATGTATCAAGTTAGAGCAAAGAAACACTTAGGACAACATTTTTTGAAAGACGAAAATATCGCAAAAGAAATTGCTTTCAGCCTTTCAGGGGAATATCCTAATATATTAGAGATAGGTCCTGGGATGGGAGTTCTAACTAAATACCTATTTCAAAATACAGCTTTAAAAGAAATTAAAGTTGTAGAAATAGATAGAGAATCGGTTGAATACTTAAAAGAAAACTTCCCGAACCTTATAGAAAACATATTCTCAGAAGACTTCTTAAAGATGGATTTAAAAACAATTTATTCATCACCTTACGCAATTATTGGAAACTTCCCATATAACATTTCAAGTCAAATCCTTTTTAGAGTTTTTGAAAACAGAGACTTAGTGCCTGAACTAGTTGGCATGTTCCAAAAAGAAGTTGCTGAAAGGATATGTTCAAAATGCGGAACCAAAGTATACGGAATTCTCAGCGTACTTCTTTCCGCCTACTTTGACTTAGAATATCTTTTTACGGTTGAAGCAACATCATTTATCCCACCACCAAAAGTTCAATCCGCAGTGATAAGGATGAAAAGAAACGGAGTAGAAAAATTAGACTGTGATGAAAAACTGTTTATAACGGTTGTGAAAACTGCCTTTAACCAAAGAAGGAAAATGCTACGTCAATCCCTTAAACCAATGGGAAAGAATATGGAAGATATAGACCCAGAACTTTTAACTAAAAGAGCAGAACAATTAACCGTAGAACAATTTGTATATATTACAAATCGTTTAAAATAGAAGAAAACAGAAGAAAACTTTTGAAATGATAGGATTTATATTTTCAGCCCTCCTCTTAGGAATTGCCCTCTCGATGGATAGTTTGGCTGTGTCCATAACATGCGGACTACAGAGAACAATGACCAAAAAAAGAGCCTTGGTTCTAGCAATGAGCTTTGCTTTTTTTCAAGGTCTTTTCCCTTTAATAGGAGCATTAATTGGAGATTTAGCAAAAGACTATATTGAAGCAATTGATCATTGGATAGCATTTGGATTATTGGCAGTCATAGGGATGAAAATGTTCCTCGAGGGCTATAGATACAATATGAACAACTGTGTATTATATGATTTCACCAAACCATCAGTACTAATAACACTATCAATTGCAACAAGTATTGATGCATTTATAATAGGAATAGGATTTGGGCTTGAATACTCGCTTAATGAACAATTCATTATAGTTGGAATAATCGCTATATGCACATTTATCTTCTCTCTTTTAGGATCCTTTATGGGGATGAAAGCATATTTCTTTAAACCAAAACTAGCGTTAATCTTTGGTGGTTCAATTCTTTTTGGCTTAGGTCTAAAAATCTTATTAGAGCATCTTTTTGTTTAAACAAAGTAAGAGAAAACTGAAACGCTGAAAGGATTTTTTGAATCAAAGAAAGAAAAAATTAATACGCAGATCTAAAAAACTCAAACAAAGAATCATAAAACTATATTTAATATACGAACTTGAGGACTAATTTCTCTTTTGTTTCTAAAAATTATGTATTTTTGCTTTATGAAAATACGCTTAACCAAAGAATTTAATTTTGAAATGTCTCATTTACTTCACAACTACGATGGTTTGTGTAGGAATATTCATGGACATAGTTACCGTTTGTTTGTTACCGTTAGAGGGATACCAATTAACGATGAAAAAGACCCGAAGAATGGTATGGTAATGGACTTTGGCGATCTAAAATCAATTGTTTATTCTGAAATAGTTGATAGACTTGATCACGCATTACTTGTTCCAAACAATTCTCCGATGCTTTCTTCTCTTAAAGAATGTGATACTAAAATTATAATTACACCATATCAACCTACTTGTGAGAACTTACTTGTTGATTTCTCAAAATCCATTTCTTCACGCCTACCAAAAGGAGTTGAATTGGCACGTCTATGCCTCTATGAAACCAAAAACTCGTACGCTGAATGGCTTGCAGAAGATAACAATTAAAACAAAACAATTTAAAATATAATAAGTAGATATCAAGACCTATGAAAGAAGACAAATACCAATTTCCTATTATTGCAAGATGGGTTGTTTCAACAATAATCATTTTATTAGTACTTTACGGGGTATGGTATTTTCGCTTTCTTGTTGTCTGCATTGCAATTGCAATTGTATTATCTTTTATCGCAAGACCACTAATGCAGCTCCTAGCGAAAGTCTCCTACAAACAATTCAGTATAGGAAATATACCCTCGACAATAATTACTATAACAATTCTTGTATCTACCATTTTTCTTATCATCTACACATTAGTCCCTATGATTATTTCACAAGCTATGAGTTTTGCCAATATCGATATTTATCAAATTGCAGACTATTATGCAGGACCAATCAAATCATTTGAGACCTTCCTCTATAAATATAAAATAATGGCTACTAATACTAATCTTGAAACATTAATCTCAAACAAGATTCTAAATATGTTTCAAATGTTCCAGATAAATGATATTGCAGATATACTTTTAAGCTTTGGCACAAGCATAATTATGGGGTCTTTTATAATAATATTTATTACATTCTTCCTAATTAAGGATGCACACCTTCTTTATAATTTTGCAATGGGAATTACACCTGATAAATATATGGAAGAGGTTAATAGAGTTATAACCAATACTCGAAGTCTAATATCAAGGTATTTCATTGGCATTTCAATTGAAATATTACTAATGATTAGTCTTTTCTCAATTGGCTTCTATTTCGTTGGTTTCTCAAACGTTATTTTAGTGGCAACAATATGTGGAACTATGGTAATTCTACCATATATAGGAGTAATAATTGGAGGATTCATGGGCTTAATAATAACTATAACAGGAGCCCTAAGCATTAACCCTAGCGTGGACATACTTCCAATAATACTTCACTTCCTAATTGTATTTGGAATTGTAAAGATTATTGATGATTTTATCCTTCAACCCTTTATTTATTCTAAAAGCGTTAAAGCACATCCACTAGAAATTTTCCTTATTATTATTATGGCAGGAGAAATAGGTGGAGTTATTGGAATGATTTTAGCAATTCCTACCTATACTTTCCTAAGAATTATTGCAAAAGAATTCTTCTACCAGTGGAAGATAGTCCAAACGATGACAAAAGATATTTAGCTTAGATATAAATTGATATGTTTATTTGCAGAGCTTAGATTCTAGGAACGTTTCCTCTGCCATATAGGACGAACGAACAAGTGGTCCACTTTCAACATTATCGAAACCTAAGCCCATTCCCATTTCCTTATATTTTGCAAACTGATCAGGATGAATATATTCTTGAACAGGGATATTTTCTTTTGTAGGCTGAAGGTACTGACCTATTGTTAGAAGATTACAATTAACCTCTCTTAGGTCTTTCATAAGCTCTAAAACCTCCTGTTCTGTCTCTCCTAACCCTAACATAATTCCCGATTTAGATATGATTCCAGCCTTGGAAGCCTTTCTTAGAACATCAAGACTTAAATCATATTTTGCCCTACTTCTTACTTGAGGACTTAATCTCTTAACTGTTTCCACATTATGTCCAAAGATATCAGGCTTAGCCTCAAAAACAATATCTAAAAGCTCATCTATATTGTCAAAGTCAGGAGTAAGAACTTCAATAATTGTATTTGGATTCTCTTTTCTAATTTCTCTTATTGTTTCTGCCCAATGCTGAGCGCCTTTATCTTCAAGTTCATCCCTATCAACAGAAGTTACAACACAATGCCTTAGCTGCATTAATTTAACCGACTTAGCTATCTTCTTAGGCTCCTCACTATCTAGAGGAAGTGGTTTACCTGTTTGAGTAGCACAAAACTTACAGCTTCTGGTGCAAATATCGCCTGCAATCATAAAGGTTGCTGTGCCTTTTGTCCAGCACTCACCTATATTCGGACATTTCCCACTCGAACAAATTGTATGAAGTTGGTTTAATTCAACAACCTTTTTTACTTTTGAGTAGTTTTTCCCTTGTGCAAGTTTTACTTTTAACCATGAAGGTTTACGTTCTGTCTTATTCATCTTTTATTATATTTTCTTCTACAAGTTTCTTATATGTTTTTTCAGATGCTAATTGTTCTGCAGCCTTAATTGAAAAATCAACCGCAGATTCTTGACCTACATCATCAATATAAACTTGTATTGTATATTGCTTTCTTGAAGTGGTTTCATTAGTATTGATAACTTGATATGAAACCTTTTGTTTTGTTTTCTGTCCCCAATCAATAAGTTTACTCTTGAAGTTCCAATCGGTATTTTCTAAAGAGTCAACATCGAGGTATAGGGCAAAAATCTTTTTTGTAATTACATTATAGGTAAACGGGTAGCCTTTATCGAGATAAATAGCACCAACAATTGCTTCAAAGGCGTCGCCGTCCATTGAAAGAAATTGTCCGTTATCTTTAATGTATTGTATATGTTTTGATAGACCTATCTTATAGGCTAATTTGTTTAGAGAGGCACGGCTAACAATTTTTGAACGCATCTCGGTTAAGAAGCCTTCCCCTTGATAGGGATACCTCTTAAACAAATAATCTCCAGTAATTGTACTTAGAACCGTATCTCCAAGATATTCCAATCTTTCATTATTCATTCTAAAGCCCTTACTATTCTTAAAATAATAGGACTTGTGAGTTAGAGCAAGCTTATAAATAGAAATATTCTTAGGCTTGCACCCAAGAATATTTCTTAAAAATAGTTTTAGCTCCTTATCTCGTATATCAACTTTAGCTGATTTTCTAAATAGGGATAACATTTACTAACTATTATTTACTATATTTCTTTAATGCAATTGATGCATTATGACCACCAAAACCAAATGTATTGCTAAGTGCAACATTTATATCTCTTACTTGTGCTTTGTTGAATGTATAATTCAACAAAGGAAGTTCAGGATCGTCAGTGAAATGATTGATTGTTGGTGGAACTATTCCATGTACAATTGTTAGAACGGTTGCAATAAATTCAATAGCACCTGCAGCACCAAGAAGATGCCCGGTCATACTCTTTGTGGAGTTGATATTGATGTTATATGCATGATCTCCAAATAAAGCTAAAATAGCTTTTGGCTCAGAAACATCTCCCACAGGGGTCGAAGTTCCATGAGTATTGATATGGTCAACAGATGTAAGATCTAATTCTCCTTCTTCTAATGCAACTCTCATAGCCATTTGAGCTCCTCTTCCCTCAGGATGAGATGCTGTCATGTGATATGCATCGGCAGTTAGACCAGAGCCCATAACTTCTGCATATATCTTTGCTCCTCTTGCTAAGGCGTGTTCAAGTTCCTCTAATACTATTGCTCCAGCACCTTCTCCCAAAACAAAACCATCTCTATCCTTATCAAAAGGACGTGATGCTGTCTTAGGGTCATCGTTTCTTGAAGAGATAGCAGTTAAAGCACTAAATCCACCTAAACTTGATTCAACAACAGACGCCTCAGATCCTCCACAAACCATCATATCAGCCTTACCAACTTTAATATATAAAGCTGCATCAGCGATAGCATTTGCAGAAGAAGCACAAGCCGAAACAGTTGCAAAATTAGGACCTCTCAAATCGTGACGAATTGAAATATGTCCTGCACAAATATCAGCAATCATTTTTGGGATAAACATAGGTGAGAAACGGTACGAACCATCTCCCAGTACAAAATCCTTTACCTCTTGTTGGAAGGTTGTTATACCACCAATACCAGAGGCCCAAATAACGCCGACTCTGTCTTTGTTTAACTGTTCGAAGTCAGCTCCAGAATCTTTAATAGCTTGATCGGCTGCAATAATACCATATTGTGAAAATTTATCGTATTTACGCAACTCTTTTCTTTCAAAATATGGAGTTGGATCAAAACCTTTCAGCTCACAAGCAAATCTTGTTTTTGCTTTAGCTGCATCAAAATAAGTAATAGGGGCAGCACCACTTACTCCCTTTACTAAACTATCCCAATAACTTGGAATGTCTAGACCAATTGGAGTAAGCGCACCCATCCCTGTAACTACAACGCGCTTCATTTGCATATTGAAATGAATTTTATTTTGTTGTGTTCTCGATGTGTGATATTGCATCACCAACGGTTGTAATCTTTTCAGCTTGATCATCTGGAATTGAGATTCCAAATTCTTTTTCAATTTCCATGATCAATTCAATTGTGTCTAATGAATCCGCTCCTAAGTCACCAGTAAAACTAGCTTCTGGAGTAACTTGACTTTCTTCAACACCTAGCTTATCTACTACGATAGCTACAACTTTTGCTGCAATTTCAGACATAATTTTTAAGTTTTAAAATTAAAATAGACTGCAAAGAAACAAAATTTTTACCACCCCCCAAAGGAAAACAAGGCTAAAAATGACCTCACCTATCTTACAACTCTGATAATTAAGCCTTAGCAAAACAGCTTAATTAGACCGAAAAACTAAGTTTATTCGAAAAATTCATGATTAAAGAATAAATATTACCTTTGTATTATCAAAAATAACAAGAAAATAAGAGAAAAATGATAAAACTAGCACTCCTTGCCTCGGGAAACGGAACAAATGTTCAACAGATTGCAGAATACTTTAAAGATAGTGAGGATGTTAAGGTTGAACTTGTTATTGTAAACAAAAAGGATGCCTACGTGCGTCAAAGGGCTAGAAACCTAGGTATTGATGAAGTGTATTATGATAGGAATAGCTTCTACAATACCAATATAGTATTAGAGATGCTGGAGAAAAGAGGGATAGATTACATTGTTTTGGCAGGCTTTTTATGGCTAATACCTAATAACCTAATCAAAAGCTATAATAATAGGATAATAAATATTCATCCAGCCCTATTGCCTAAATATGGTGGAAAAGGAATGTATGGTTATAATGTTCATAAGGCAGTTATTGAAAACAAGGAAAAAGAAAGCGGAATAACAATTCATTATGTGAACGAGCGCTATGATGAGGGTCAGATAATTTTTCAAGCAAAATGCTATATTTTACCTAATGATACTGCCGATGACTTGGCTTCAAAAATTCATTTATTGGAGAAAGAATACTTTCCAAAGGTTATAGAGTCCGTTGTTGTTTCTCAATAAACAAATAGAATCTCAAAACAATAAAATGAATCGCTATATAAAAAATCTAAATCAAAGAATCATTTGAACAAAACGCTAAAAGAAATTACTGAATCGCTGTTTCAATACCCAAAAGATGCACATCATTTACCCCAAATGATGTGCATCTTTCGTAGTGAAAGATGTACATCATTTTATTTAAGTAAAATTTTAAGGGGATTTTGATAATAGAACCCAAGGACTTAATCCTATAGTTTCTATAATGCAAATATACGAAATATTTCGTTAATTGTCAATAGTTTGATCGGAAAAAGAAGATCCTGAATCTTCGGATTGGTTTTTATGTGCTTTCTTACTTCCCTCATAAAGCTCATATTTGCAAAATTTACATTCAAGATTAGAGTTGTAAACAGTTATTTTACGAGAAGGTCTTAGGGCAATATATTTGAATGCTTCAAGGTCTGAACTAATTAACCAAGCTGTATTTCCAGTATATTTGTTCTTAAATACTCTACCTATTATATCGTATAAGTCAAATATATCATCCACATCAAGCCTTTCACCATAAGGAGGGTTGGTTATGATAAGAGTTTTCCCCTCTGGTGGGTCTTCGTCTTGGATATCGGCACGGAATAATTGAATGTCCTTATGCAATTTAGCATTATTTATATTCTCTTGAGCAGTTTTGATTGCTTGCCCTGAAATATCTGAACCCCATATTTCGAAATCAAAATCTATCATCTGCTGATCTGCTTGGGCTCTTACTCTTTTCCAGTCTGGCATTGAGAAATCTGACCATTTGGTAAATGCAAAGTCGTATCTGTAATACTGAGCTGGTATGTTGTTTGCAAACATCGCAGCCTCAATAAGCAAAGTGCCAGATCCGCACATTGGATCAAAGAAATTACAATCTCTTTCCCATCCCGAAAGTTGAATAAGCCCTGCCGAAACAACCTCATTCATTGGTGCTGATTCAACTGCTACCCTATAATTTCTTTTATATAAACTTTCGCCACTACTATTTAATGATATAGTTACTTGGTTTTCGTGAATATGAAGATTAAGTATTATATCAGGATTGTCCTTGGTCATTGTTGGACGCTGAGAAAACATTTTTCTTAACCTATCACAAATAGCATCCTTCGATTTTTGGGATGCATATAGTGAGTGAGTGAATATAGTACTATATACAACAGGTTCAATAGATAGGGTTCCGTCTGGATTAACTAATTTCTCCCATTTATACTTATATACATTATCATATAGCTCTTGTTCGTTATTTGCCTCAAAAGAATATATGGGTTTAAGAATTGATACTGCTGTTCTTAAAAGATAGTTAGCCTTATATAGAGTAGTCATATCGCCATCGAAGGCAACTGCTCGGTTAAGTTTTTCAATATTTCTTGCTCCAATTGCTTCAAGTTCTTTTATTAAAACATCTTCTAATCCAAACATGGTCTTTGCAACCATTCTAAAATCATTACTGTTTGATTCTGTCATTTATATTTTGTTTATTTATTATTCTTAATCTCTTTTCTTATTATTTAAGTCTTTCTACAAACTTAATAGCATCAACTATATATCTTGTATGCGTTGCCTCTCCTATCTTAGAAACCTCATCGAGGGCTTCAATTGTGAAGAAAAGCCTCTTACCCTCAACTCTTTCTAAAACAGAATGGCATATAACTTTCATTCCAAGAGGTGTTGCCTTAATATGTTTAACGTTTATTTCAGTCCCAACGCTAACCATACCCTCTGGAAGGAAGTCTTGAACTGATGTATGTGCAGTTTCTTCCATTAAGGCTACCATTGCTGGGGTTGCAAACACATCAATTAGTCCTGATCCATAAGCCTTAGCCGTATTTTTCTCCGTTACCAAGACCTCTTTCTCTCCTTTTTGCCCCTTAGGTATATCTATTTCCATATTTCTTTAAAATCTATTTCTGCTTTATTATAGTCTTGGGGAATTCCAATATCAATAAAATATCCTTTTGTCGTATATCCAAAGAAACGTCCTTCATTAACTTTCTTTTCTAAGTAGTCTTGTTCGAAAGAAAACCTTTCAGGAAGATTTAGTCCCTCAAATAGATTTCTATTTCCTATATATGCACCTGCATTAATAAGTCCTTTCTCCATATATTTCTTTTCTCTAAACTCTATTATCTTATTTCCTTTGACTTCAACTGTTCCATAACGTTCAAAATCATTCATTTCTTTTAAAACAAAGCTTAAAGCAGCATTTTCTTTCTTATGAAAATCATAGAAAGTCTTTAAATCAAAATCAATAAATGAATCTCCATTAAGTATTAATATATCTTCCTTCGTTGTTTTTCTTAGAGCCAAAGCAATACCTCCACCTGTTCCAAGAGGTTCTTCTTCTATTGCATAAGAAATATCAATTCCCTCAAACATATCTCCATAAATCTCTTTTATCATCTCCCAGCGATAACCAACCGAAAGAACTATATGTTTAATGCCTTCTTGTTTTAGGAACTTAATTAAATAAGTTAGAAAAGGGATTCCATTAATTGGAGCCAAGGGTTTAGGCATATCAGAAATAATACCCTTAAGCCTTGTTCCCATTCCTCCTGCTAATATTATCGCCTCCTCTAATTTCATTTCTAGTTCTTCCATGTCTTTAATCCTTTCTCAGTAAATTCAAACCTTCTTACAGTACCGCCAAACTTACTCAGGCTTTGAATTACTTTATATCTTGTATTATTTGGGCAGTAGAAGAATATATATCCTCCACCACCTGCTCCTGAAATCTTTCCTCCAATTGCCCCAGCCTTAAGTGCAGAAGAATAAACATCTTCAAACAACTGGGTTGTTATACCTTTTGCCATTTGTTTTTTAAATTCCCAACCTATATTTAGGATATGCCCAATCTCATCCAAGTTATTTCTTAGCAAGGCTTCCTTCATCATAATGGCTTGCTCTTTTAGCTTATGCATAGCTTCAAGGCTTTCCTTATTCTTATGTTTTACGTTCTCTTGTTGTAGCTGAATGATATCGGAAGAGTTTCTTGAGGTTTCTGTATAATACAAAACTATATTTCTTGAAAGCTCGTCAAGGGTCTCCTCTCTTATTCTTAGTGGATTTACAATTACTTTATCATCTGCGAAAAACTCCATAAAGTTAAACCCTCCAAAGGTTGCGGCATACTGGTCTTGCTTACCTCCTGCCAACTGCAAATCTTCTCTTTCTATTTTGTAGGCAAGGTTTGCAATATCATATTCTCCCAAAGGAAGAGATAACCATTCGGTGAAAGCTCCAACAATTGCAACAACAAGGGTTGAAGAAGTTCCAAGCCCAGAACCAGCAGGGGCATCCACAAAGGTGTGAATATCGAAAGAAAGAGCATCTAAGGAATAATCCTTAACTATTCTATTATATATAGCTTTCAAGAGGTCTATTTCTCCATTAATAGGTAGAGTCTTTTCGTTCTTATATGAGTATTTCTTGTTTTTATCTTGAAGATAGAAATTAATTGTTCCAGTATGTGTTGGAATAATATCACAATAGGCATATAAAGATGTTGTTGCATTAAGAATACAACCCCCATAAATATCTGAATATGGTGAAACGTCAGTCCCCCCTCCTGCAAGCCCAAGGCGTAAAGGTGCCTTACTTCTAATAATCATAGTCTAAATTTGTTTGTATATATCTTCAACAGCTTGAGTCATTCTTTCCCAAGAGTATTTCTTCTTTTCTTCTTTAATTCCCTCAGAGAAATCAGGTCTATTTATGCAAAAATCTAAAAGAGAATCCGCAATTGACTTACCATTAGGCTGAACCACATAACCCACTTTTCCATTAGGAATGATTTCTGCTAAACCTCCTACATCAGTAACTAGCATTGGGGTTTCAAAATGATAACCTATCTGAGTTACTCCACTTTGCGTTGCTGTTTTATAAGGCTGAACTACCAAATCGGTTGAACAAAAATAATCTTTAACCTCCTTATCAGGAATAAACCTTGGATCAAAACTAATCCTATCTCCAAGCTTAAGCTCTTTCACTCTTTCGTAATATGGCTTTGCATCATCGTAAAACTCTCCTGCAACAAGAAGTTTAATTGGAAAGGCCTTTAATCTCTCATCAGCCATTGCCTCAATTAATATATCTAATCCCTTATATCCTCTAATCAAACCAAAGAATAAGAAATTTATATCTTCCTTATTTAAATTTAGTTTCTTTATTGCCTCTTCTTTGCTAAGGCTATTTCCAAAATTATCAAATAGAGGATGAGGGCAAAGGTTTCGAGGCTTTTTAGCATTAAACTTTGCAATATCATCATAAACCGATTGGCTCATTGCAACAAAACCATCAATATGTTTAACAAAAAACTTAGTTAGCATATTATCGAAAGGTCTTTTCTCGTGAGGTATTATATTGTCAACAATTGTAATAACTTTTGTGTGACCATTTGATTTAACTATTTTTGCGATTATAGAGAAACAAGGTGAGAAGAAAGGTAGCCAGTACTTAAAAATTAAAATATCAGGTCTTTCCTTCTTAATCTTTAGTCCTGTTCTTACCCAGTTTATGGGGTTAATTGAGTTAACGCTTCTTTTGATTGGGAACTTATTTGGTTTCTTCCAATCAGCATATTGAGTCTTGCCTGGGAAAAGAAAAGAAGGATATTGGAGTGAAAAGGTATTAATAGAAACATCATGTCCTTGTTTTTGAAACTCCTCCATCAATCTTTCATTATATAAAGCAAGTCCGCCTCTATAAGGATACGCTGTCCCTAGCAAAGTAATTTTCATATTGTTTCTCGTTATAGTTTTCTTGCAATAAAGATATGATTCTCTATTGTTATATCATTTGGGTTAGCAATTGCGTAACGGTATATATCTTCTTTTGAAAGGGTTTCAATAAATCTATCTTCAATAATTTCAACTCCATCTCTTTTCAAAACTTTTGCATAATCAAGCCCAAACTCTCTTAAATGATCCTTTTGTCCGAAATGTATCTCTCTTTCAATTGGGTCAGTAATTCTATCGTTTTCGTAAGTAGTATTCCTTTCTGGGTTAATTGGAGAAAGCAAGATAGCATAACCCCCTGGCTTCAAAACCCTATAAATCTCATTTAATGCCTTATCCAAATTCTCCACATGTTCTAATATATGATTTGCCATAACAATATCGTAACTTGAGGTATCGAGTGGCATATCTTCCACATTCAAATGTATATCTGCCCAAGGTGATTCAAGGTCTGCCTTTGTATATTTCAAATTCTTTTGCTTAGAGAAATAACCCATAAAGCAAAGCTCTGGTGCAATGTGAAGGAAACTCAATTCATCAGTAAATATATTAGTTTCTTCTTTAAGGTATAGCCAAAGTAAGCGATGCCTTTCCAGTGAAAGGCAGTTAGGACATAGTGCATTCTCTCTTGACTTTACATAGCCATAAGGCAAAAATTTACGATAATGTTTGCCACAAACAGGACATTCAACCTTGTTTCCAAGATAGAAAACCTTAACAAATTTCATTGAAAAATAAACAAACCTTTGCAAGTGTTTGCGAGGAATATTCCTGAGAAAAAACCTAATAATCTTCTTCATAAATATTATATTAATTGATTATTGACTGAAAGCTTAGAAGAGAAAAGCCTATTCTTAAACCCTTAATCAAGACCCCAAAGAGGATTTAACCAAATGCAAAGGTAAGTAATTTTTAAAAAAATCAAATAGATTTTGACAATGTAATGGAAAGTTGTAATTTTGAAGTCTATAAATTAGAATATTTTTAACCTAATAAAACCAAAGACATGAAGCCAAGAGTTAGCATAATAATGGGCAGCACTAATGATTATTCAGTTATGGAGCAGGCTGCAAAGTTCCTTAATGAAATGGAAATACCTTTTGAAATCAATGCACTATCGGCACATAGAACACCAAAAGAAGTTGAGGCTTTTGCAACTAATGCACAAGAAAGAGGTATTGAAGTTATTATTGCAGCAGCAGGTATGGCAGCTCACCTTCCTGGCGTTATTGCCTCAATGACAAGCCTTCCTGTTATTGGAGTTCCTATTAATGTTTCGGTTGACGGAATGGATGCCCTATTAGCAATTGCGCAAATGCCTCCAGGAATTCCTGTTGCAACGGTTGCAATTAACGGAGCCTTAAACGCAGCAATACTTTCTCTCCAAATAATGGCTAATGGCGATAAGGCTCTTCAAGTAAAAATGAAAGCATATAAGGAAACCCTTAAAGAGAAAATCGTTAGAGCTAATATTGACTTATCACAGCTATCATTTGAATACAAGGTATAATTAAATAAAACAAGAATGATAATAGTCGGCATAACAGGAACCCTTGGAGCAGGAAAAGGAACTATTGTTGATTTGCTTAAAGAAAAAGGTTTCTTGCATTTTTCGGCACGGGATTTCATTGTTGAGACCATAGAAAAGGAAGGAATGATTGTTGATAGGGATTCAATGACCATTATTGGAAACCGTCTAAGACAAGAACATACCCCATCATATATTATAGAGAGCTTATATTATAGAGCAAGAGAAACAGGAAAGAATAGCATAATAGAAAGCGTTCGCAACCCAATGGAAGTGGAGTTTCTTCGAAAAAAAGAAGACTTTATTCTAATTGCTGTGGATGCCGATATTAGAACTAGATACGAAAGAATTCTTCAAAGAAAGAGCTCAACAGATAATGTAAGCTTTGAGACATTTAAAGAAAACGAAGAAAGAGAAATGCAATCAAGTGATATCAATGCACAAAACCTAAGGGCTTGCATAGAAAAGGCAGATATAGTTATTGATAATAGTTTGACGATAGAAGACTTAAAGGAAAAGATAGAAAAGATATGGAAGAAAATAGAAAAAAGATAAAAGAAGAGAACAAAAAAGATAAGTATCAAAGACCCTCTTGGGATGATTATTTTATGGAGCTTGCAAATGCTGCAGCCAAAAGAGCGACTTGTGATAGGTGAAGAAGCGGATGCGTTATTGCAAAACACAAACAACTATTAGTAACTGGATATGTTGGCTCACCAATAGGACTTCCACACTGCGACGATGTTGGACATTTATTCAAGAAGACCTACCACGAAGATGGAAGCGTAACAAACCACTGCGTCAGAACAGTTCATGCCGAACAAAATGCAATATGCCAAGCGGCAAGAAGAGGCATTGCCTTAGATGGTGCCACTCTTTATTGTAGGATGACACCATGTAGGACTTGCGCAATGCTAATAATTAACTGCGGAATCAAGAGAGTGGTTTGTGAAATGAAATACCACTCAGGAGCTGAGTCTGAAGCAATGTTTAAGGATGCAGGTATTAAGATTGAGTTCTTCAGTGATAAAATTATGGAATATTCTAACCAGTAGAACTACTTACTCTATTTATCTCCTCCTTGTTTTTTTCCTTGTTGCTTTCTTATTGTTGAAATGTTGACCAATATTATATTGTATTCCAAACTCAAAGAATATAGGATTGAACTCTTGGTCTGTATTAGGCTTTCTCACAGCTCCTTCTCCATAGGGCAACTCTCCTAATATAGTATAAGTTTTTGGTGTTAGTGCATATCCAACTCTGATTAAAGCCCTAAATTTTGAAGGCAGATAGATTATGTCCCCTCCTGCATAGTATGGAATTTGAGGAAAGTATCCAAATTCAATTATAGCGGATAGATAACTCTCATTATAATCTACAAAATCCGCCTCATCTAATTTTGTAATAGAATGATTATACTGCAAACCTAAACCTAAGTGCTTTGAAGAAAACTGAAACATTAATAGTGCAGGAACTTTTATATATTCTGATTTTGAAAAAAAGAACCCATCATTACCATATAAGACACCGGCATTGAATCCGAGTAAATCTGTAAATGAATATCCAAAATAAGCTCCAGCATTAATTCCCATAACATATCCTCCAAAGTCATTATTTCCGGTTCTGAATCCAGAATTAAATGAAAGATGAGGTCCAAAATACCATTGCCCAGCTGCGTAATCGTTGTCTTGTGCCTTTAGGTTAAGACCTAGTGCTAAAAACAGAAGTAAAACACTTGTAAATTTTAATTTTCTCATATCAATATTTATTTATAATTATATTTCATAAAGCTAAACCCTTTTACATTCCCTCCGCTAATAATAAGTTCGTTATTTGAATTTATGAAGCTGGTATAAGGAGAGAACATTCTTTTATTTTTTTTCATAGAAAATAGCTTATTGACTTTTGGTTTACCAGAGTCATCAATTTTCAGCATTATAGAATGATAGTATTTACTGCCTTTTGCATCTGATATGCGTGCATAATTAATACCATCATCTACCAAATCATCTAAAGCTATGTTATTATTGTATATTGCATAAAAATCACTTCCATTAGTGAAGTAATAAGGCGTTTCAAAATAACCATGAGAAAGATCTTTACTTGTTGAAAAATTCATACATCTCGATATATAAGTCTTACTAATAACTTGGTTGTCCTGTGGATCTAGTATTACAAAAGTAATTTCAGAATTTGTGAAACTATAACTTGAAACCCCACTACCACTATATCTCATAGACTTTTTGTTTTCAATAGGAAGAACTAAATTCTCATTTTCCAATTGATAAAACTTAGATAAAGTCCAATTAAAACTATCTTCTTCTCCATCGTAAACCTTAAACTTATAAGTACTTATTATATCTTCTTTCTCTATATCTAATTTATATGTGTTTATTTCATTGTCTTTTAGAGTTGCAAGAAAGATTGTATTAGAATCAATAACATGAAAGCTCATACTTGATATGTTTTGATCAGAAGCAATACTAAATTCAGACTCCTTACCACCAGATTCATCATTCTTAATAACAACTAATTTATAATCGTATATTCCTTTAGCAACAGGTATTTTGTTGCTTGCATAAAGATAAACCTCGCCTGAGTTTTCAATATGGAAGTCGTGGATATTCAAAGTCCCATCAAAATCATTATCAAACTTACTTGTCCAAAGTGGTGTATTGTCATAATCAAATACATTCATTTGTAAATAACCCTTACTCGTCTTCTTATCAACTGCTAAGTAGTTCAAACAATACTTAGACTTATCTTTTGATTCTGCATAATAGATAATCACCTTATCACTTTTCTCAATTTCAAAGTCAACCAGCACCTTCGACTCCCCTTTTACCTCATTTAAGGTCTTAGTATCAAAAACTACAAGTTCAACTATATAACTCTTTTTCTCATATTCTCTAACTAAGAGATTTATCTTATCATCCCTAATAAAAGCTTTCAAGACCTCAGTATCTTCAAAGACTATAGTCTCACTTGTTCCAGCAAGTTCATTATTGGAATTAGTCTTAAAGAAATAAACCTCAAGACTTGATGAAAACATATTAGCATTATTAGAAAAGGAGATAAAATAATTATTATCATTTACTGAGCCTATATATTCCACAACCTCTTTAGCATTATTTGTTTTAATAGGATTAGTCCAACTAATGTCCTGTGCATTTAAGAAAAGAGATAGAAGAAGAAATAAATAAAAGAAAGTAATTTTTTTCATATTAAATTGAGTTAAGTTTATTTTGCTTAGAAAGGAAGTATACCTATGTTTAGATTAATCCCTATCATATATGCTTTCCTTAGTTTAGTCTCTGCATACTCTGGAAGTGTTAGGTCATCAAATCCAACAAAACCCCAACCCTTTAAAGTAAGACCAAAGGAACATCCAGCTCCTATTTGGAAGTAATCATTTATGAAAAACACCTTACCATACTCCATTTTAAAACCTAAGGAGTAAGATTTTTCGTTAAACTCTCTAGGAACAAAATAGTTGTTATGGGTAGAATTGTTATAGACTTGCTGATTCCATATCATATTAGGTGTATAAGTCAAATAATCTGCTTGAAACTTATAATAGTATCCAAGAGGTGCAATAGCCTTATAGGATTTCAAAAATAATGAATAACCAAATACATCCAAAGTTCCTAAGTTTGGAAAACTATAACTATAATTATCTTTACGCTCAAACTTTGTTTTCATAAAGCTCACCCCCACTCCAAGGCTAAAGCTTTTTGATACTACAAATTCAACACTAGGATTTAAAGAATAATCAAACATCAATGCACCAGTTTCTCCTTTAATGTTTGGAGAGAATAGTGCAGGAATAATATCTGCACCTAAGGAAAATAAGAATCTCTTGCCTTGATAACCATATTGATTATAGGAATTGCTTTCATCATTGATGGTTTTGAAGCTCTTATCTAAAGCTTGCTTTTCAAAATCCTTTGTATTTTCTGATACATAGTTAATAGTGTTATTGGATACAACAGAATTATTATCTAAGTCGTAAACAAGGAAATTTAATTCCGCTGCATAAGCTTGTTTAGTCCACTGATAAACACTTATTGGTAAGAAAGGATAAGCAAAAACAGCTGACATAACAGTATGAGTTGACTTATAGAACGCATTATTATCTGCTTTGGGAGCCTTATATAGGGTAATAAAGTTCAAATATGGCGATTTTAATTCCTTAGTATAGTTGTCCAAGTCCCTACTCTCATAATAAATCTCTCCAAACTTATTTAAACTCATTTTGAAATCGTTAATCTTAGCCCTTAGTTGGTAAGAAAAACTTGTGTCAAAGCAGTTGTTAGACATTATTATTGGACTTATTCCATTATTCCTTGCTGCTTTTTCAACCATTGTCTCAAATCTCTGAGATAGCTTAGCATTTGTTTCTGATGATTTCTTAATCTCTCCTTTCTTATTAAAGGTAATGGTGATTGGTTCAAAGACTATAAGGGTTTTGATATTAGGAATTTCGCCCTCATCCTTTAAATCTTTAATCAAATCACTTGCTTTCTTAGCCTCGTTCTTTTGAAGAGCCGACTCAAATCTTAAAATAAAGTTCTCATCTTTCTTAAAATCTCCAAGCATATAGTTCTCTGTCCTAAATCCTTTTTGATGTCCTACTATCTTTGAAGACTTTATCTTATCGTATTTCGACAAATTAGAATTTTCTTCACCATTTGACGCTGGTTCATTATAGATTTCACCCATCTTAAGGTCTGAAAATTTATTCAAATCATCCAATTTCATATCATTTGCAAGATCTTTTACTATATCATCAAACAGTGCTAAATAATACTTACTCGAATCCTTTTTGACTCCTTCCCAAATATCTCTTATAGCCATTAGAGCTACTTCCTTCTTATTTGCTCTTTCAAAGAAATTTGCAATATATTGTATCTGCCCCTCTGTTTCTTTCTTTGTCATTAAGTATCTTGAGTAATTCCCATAGGTCTTAACCTTCGATATACCATAGATTGAAGCTATCTTAGAGGTTCTAAGAAATGAATTATTAGGGAATTTCTGAAGTAGAATTATAGTATTATAATAAGCTTTTACGTAATTATCGAATATGATTTGCTGATTAATTGTTTCAAAACGGCAAAGTGTTCTTATCAATTCAAAAGATGATTTACTTTGGAGGAAAGGATTACCAATATGATTTGAATTCTTTTCTATCAGTTTCTCCATCTCAGCACGTCTAAGCTTTAAGTTAGGATGGGTAGAAAAGGTATCAATATAGTTATCCCTACTTGAAATTGGAGTAACGGATTCCAAAAAATAATTATCCTTAAATGTATAGTACTCACTTTCGAAATAAGACCTATCTAATTTCAATTCATCGAAAGGGAGGTAGGAATACTGCAAAATATCATATACTCCCATTGGCGAGTCCTTATCGTATCCTGCCTTTAGGTAATAGTCCAAGTACCCTTCCCTATCACATTCAAACTCCTGATCTCTTGAACGTGAATGATAGGTTAAGAAATCACTAATATCATCGAAGTTATCCTTCAATGAATAGCCGTGTTTCTTTGTATAATGAATGATTTCGTGAGAAATAGCAAAGGCAAGCTCCGCCTCAGAAGTGCTTTGGGCAATAAGCCCTGTGGTAAGAAATAAATAACCATTACTTGTAGCAAAAGCATTTGCCTTAGAAGATTTGATAACATAAACTTTTATCTCATCCCTAAGCTTAGGCTGATTTCTTAATAGCCCATCTACTATATTATTAACATAGTTTGAGACCTCATCTCCAAAGATTATCTTCCCTGAAAGTATGAATTTCTTAATCTGATTCCTAAGATTATCCTCGTATTTATCTTTTAAACTCTCGTTAGAGTTAGCAATCTCTAGTAAGTTTTGAGGAATTTTCCCTACAGCCTCAAGTCTATTAAAATTATCTAAGCTTTGGTTTTGTGCGTTAGTTAGCATGTAGCATGTTAAAAAACAAAGTACGACGAGGGTTTTTCTTATCATCACAGAAAAATGTTTTGGTATTTTAGTCTGCAAATATAAGAAAGTTTTGATATTTTAATCTAAAATTCAATTATTTCTTTCCTGTATGTCCAAAGCCACCCTCACCTCTTAGGGTTTCAGACAAAGTATCAGTCTCTTCCCACTCAATGGTTTCGTGCTTAGCAATAATCATTTGAGCTATTCTTTCCCCATCTTTTATTTCAAAGTTTTCTTGAGAGAGGTTAACTAAAATTACTTTTATCTCCCCTCTATAATCTGCATCAATTGTGCCAGGAGAGTTCAAAACCCCAATTCCGTGCTTAAAGGCAAGTCCAGAGCGAGGTCTTATTTGAGCTTCATAACCAAGGGGCAGTTCAATAAACAAACCTGTTGAAACTAAAGTCCTCTCTAGTGGTTTCAAAACAATAGATTCCACCAAATTAGCTCTAATATCCATTCCCGCAGAACTTGGAGTTGCATAGCTTGGAATATCGTGCTTTGACTGATTAACGATTCTTACTTTCATATCTCCTATTTTTTGCAAAGTTAAACTTTCTAGAATATCTAAACAAATTTTATCTAATACAGAGGAGTAAAATCTCAGATACAAAACAATTAATCAAGCTTTTAATCTAATGAAACAAAGGAATAAACTCTTAAAACAAAGGGACAATAAAATTAAACGAAGATTCAGTATTAGAATCATGCCATGATATGGTTCAATTCATGCCATGATATTGGTCGATTCATGGCATGATTCTGGTCAATTCATGGCATGATTCTAATTGTTTCATGCCATGAATTGGGGATTGAAGTGAAGATTAAAATGTACAAATCTTATTTTCAGATCTTTGAATCAAGCAATCTTATTTTTTAATCAAAGACCGTTGTAAACTCCAACCCACTCTCTAAATAAGTTTTTTCTGACTAAAAAAGTCTTTCCCAATTCAGGTCATATCTTATAGCAATGCAATCTTTTGGCTTATACATTACAAAATCGGCTTGAGTACAGAAGTAACCTCCAACATTAGAATATAAATCTCTATTCCTTGCATTAGAATCAAAAGCCGAAGACTCCA
>DUQY01000183.1 GCA_012837565.1 Bacteroidales bacterium
ATGATTTATTTCTGTAAGAGATAGGTTTGACAAGTAGTTTAATCCATCATAATTATTCCCGTCATAAGGAATCTTAACCTTCTTATTTGAATTCTCAACATGAATTATGGTTTCAAACATAAGCCTTTCCCCATCTTGAACATATTGTCCCATAGAATGAAGGTCTGTTGTATTAGATACACTTGCTGGGAACAATCCCTTACCGTTCTTTCCTTCACTTTCTCCATAAAGCTGTTTCCACCACTCACTAAAAAACTGAAGATTTGGAAGATAATTCACCATTAACTCAATGGATTTCCCTTTATTATAAAGTATATTTCTATATGTTGCATACTGCCAAGCTGGGTTATGTTCAAAATCATTATCAGTAATTAGATGATGCCTCATAAGTCTTGCACCTTCCACAATTGCATCAATATCAAATCCTGCAACTGCAATAGGAAGCAATCCAACAGGTGTTAGAAGAGAATATCTACCTCCAACATCATTTGGCACTATATAAGTCTTATATCCCTCTTCAATTGCAAGGTTTTTCAAAGCACCTTTTTCTTTATCTGTTATTGCAATTATTCTTTCTCTTGCATCTTCTTTTCCGTATTTCTTTTCCAAATGCGACTTCAAAATCCTAAAAGCTATCGCTGGTTCTGTTGTAGTTCCACTCTTAGAAATAACTGTTAAACAATAGTCCTTTTCATCAAGTAGCTCCAATAAATCTGCCATATAATCCTCACTAAGAGTTTGACCAGCATAAATAATATACGGAGACTTTCTATTATCAGAAAGGGCATCGAAATTATGTTTAAGTGCTTCGATAATTGCTCTTGCACCAAGGTAAGAGCCACCAATTCCTATAACAACATATATATCGGCTTTCTTTCTAATTTTCTCAGCCTCAGCCTGAATATCTAATATTACACCCTTAGAAACTTTAATAGGAGAATCTAACCATCCTAAAAATTCACTTCCTTCTCCAGTTTTCTCAACAAGCGACTGATGCGCCTTTTCAACCTTAGGCATCATATCATTAATATCTCCCATTTCAACTAAGGAAAAAGCAGTACTGAAATCAAAATTAATTTTAATCATAATCAAAATTTTAAAGTTTATGGAGCAAAGATAAACAATAAAAACAAACTTTCCAAGAATAAAAAAAAAGCGTCTCATTTCTGAGACGCTTTCGTATAATTGTGATTTGATTTAGCTTAGCAAACGCCAAGGTCAATCATTGCATCAGCAACTTTAATAAATCCAGCTACGTTTGCTCCTTTTACGTAGTTAATATAACCGTCTTCTTGTTTACCATATTTTACACAGTTTTCGTGGATTGAATCCATCATTTGGTGTAATTTAGCATCTACTTCTTCACCTGTCCAGCTGATATGTCCAGCGTTTTGGCTCATTTCTAATCCAGAAACTCCAACTCCACCTGCGTTAGCAGCTTTTCCTGGTGCGAAGATAACTTTAGCATGTTGTAATGCGTGAATTGCATCAGCAGTACATCCCATATTAGATACTTCACAAACCATAGTAACTCCGTTAGCTATTAGTTGTTTAGCATCATCTGCATTTAATTCGTTTTGGAATGCACAAGGCATTGCAATATCAACCTTAACTTCCCATGCTTTCTTTCCTGCAACAAATTTAACACCATATTTTTCTGCGTATGGTTTGATAACGTTGTTGTTTGAAGTTCTAAGTTCTAACATGTAGTCTAATTGATCTTGTGTCATTGGTTTTTCGTTGATGATATAACCATCAGGTCCTGAGATAACTTTAACAAATGCACCAAGTTCAGTTGCTTTTGTTGCTGCTCCCCAAGCTACGTTACCAAATCCTGATAAAGAAATTTCTTTACCTTTGATATCCATATTGTGAGCTTTCAACATATTGTTAACGAAATAAACTCCGCCAAATCCTGTTGCTTCTGGACGAAGGATTGAACCTCCCCAACCTGCACCTTTTCCTGTCATAACTCCAGTGTTTTCTCTAGCTAGTTTCTTGTACATTCCGTACATGTAACCAACTTCTCTTCCACCTACTCCGATATCTCCTGCTGGAACGTCTTTGTCTGCTCCAATATATGTGTAAAGTTCTGTCATAAATGCTTGGCAGAAACGCATAATTTCATTTTCTGATTTTCCTTGTGGATTGAAATCAGATCCTCCTTTACCACCACCCATTGGAAGTGTAGTTAATGAATTTTTGAAAGTTTGTTCAAATCCTAAGAATTTTAAAGTGTCAAGTGTTACTGATGGATGGAAACGAATTCCTCCCTTGTATGGTCCGATAGCGTTATTGAATTGTACACGGTATCCACGGTTAACATTAACCTTACCATTATCATCTACCCATTCAACTCTGAATTGGATGATTCTGTCTGGTTCTACCATTCTTTCTATGATGCTGTACTTGTCGTATTTTGGATTTTTAGCAACATATTCTTCGATTGTTTCTAAAACTTCTGTAACTGCTTGAAGAAACAATGGTTCTCCTGGGTTCTTAGCTTCAACATCAGCTAAAAGTTGTTTTACGTTCATAATGTATTATTTTTAAATGTAAGTTAAACTGTTTTATCTAAACTTATTTACTCGTTTTGAGAGTACAAAATTAGTGAGTATCTTTGATATAAAGAAATTATTCGGCAACTATTTTTTTAAACACTCATTTTTCGAACTTGAAATGTGCCTTAAATGACAAAAAGACCTAACTTTGCAGATATTTTATTTCTTATGGATATCTTAATTAGCAATATTTCAAATTATATAAAAAGCGACGTTTTTAGCAATAGGACGGAAGATTTACTTATAAAAAACTTAGTTTTCGACAGCAGGAAGCTTAATGAAATTGAGGGGACTGTATTTTTTGCTATTAAAACTCTTTCAAATAATGGAGAGAAATACATACCTGAACTTTATTTAAATGGTGTAAGGGTTTTTGTAGTTGAAAATCTTCCTATCGATTATTCTAATTACCTTGATACTTGCTTCATTGTTGTAAAAAACACAATTGAAGCTCTTCAATCAATAGCTAAGGTAAAAAGAAATAGATTTCAGAATCCTATTATTGCAATAACTGGATCAAATGGTAAGACTATTGTTAAGGATTGGATTTCGCAGCTAATTGAAAATGACAAAAAAGTATTTAAGAGTCCAAGAAGTTATAATTCTCAAATTGGGGTTGCTCTTTCTATTTGGAACTTAAATGAGGATGATGATTTTGGCATAATAGAGGCTGGCATTTCTCAAAAGGGGGAAATGTATAAACTAGAAGAAATGATAAGGCCTAAGGTCGGCATAATAACAAATATTGGTGATGCCCACCAGGTTTATTTTAATTCCATTGAAGAAAAGATTCAAGAGAAAATCCTGTTATTCAAAAACTCTGACACCATAATATATTGTATAGATAATAAGGAAATTGATAAGGAAATTCAAAAAGAATATAAGGATAGTGGCAAAGAATTAATTGGTTGGGGTTTTGACAAAAAGGCTTGCTTTAAGCTACAAAACATTGATACAAAGAAAAACCTGACAATAATCAATTACATATATAAAGATGTAAGAGCTTCTTTCTCCATTCCATTTATTGATAACGCAAGTATTGAGAACTCTATCAATGCCTTTATTGCTTGTTTGGTAATTGGTATTGATAATGAGGCATTGAAAGAAAGAACAAAACACCTTCAATCTCTTGAAATGAGGCTTCAAATGAAGGAAGGAATCAACCATACACTTATTATTAATGATAGCTACTCGTCTGACCTAATGTCGTTGGAGCTTGCCCTAACATTCCTTAACCAACAAAATAGCGAATTAAGAAAGACTGCTGTCCTATCCGATATAACACAATCCTATATTGATCAAAAGGAATTATACCTTGCAATAAACAAACTTCTTATTGAAAAAAAAATCGATAAACTAATTGGTATTGGAGAAGGTTTTGAAAAGAATCAATCCCTACTAACAATAAATAATACGATATATAGCTCTACTCAAGACTTCCTTAAGGACTCTTCGCTAAAAGATTTCAAAGAAGAGATAATATTAATTAAGGGAGCGAGGAAGTTTGAATTTGAAAAAATAAGCCGTTTCTTTGAGAAAAAAACTCATGAAACTGTTCTCGAAATCAATCTTTCAGCACTTGCACATAATGTAAACTACTTCAAAACAAAGCTAAAGGAAGGTGTAAAGCTTATGGCTATGGTAAAAGCTCATAGTTACGGCTCAGGAGGTTTTGAGATAGCCTCAACGCTTGCCAATCACAAAATAGACTACTTAACGGTTGCCTTTGCTGATGAAGGAGCTGAGCTTAGAAACAATGGGATTACTTTGCCAATTATGGTTATGAGCCCAGAAAAAGAAAGCATTGCCAAAATAATATACTATGATTTGGAGCCAGAGGTTTACTCTATTTCAATTCTTAGAGAACTTATTGAAGCAAAGAAAGACTACGACCTACTTGATAACAAAAAGGAGTTAAGCATACATATTAAGCTTGATACAGGTATGCATCGCCTTGGAATGGAAGAGCATGATTTGGAAGAGTTGGTTGATATTCTAAAAGCAAATAAATATATTAAGATAAGATCTATATTCTCTCATCTGGCAGGATCTGATAACCCAGAACTTGATTTCTTCACCAAAGAGCAGATTGCACTTTTTGAAACCCTTAGCACAAGACTTCTAAAAGAATTTGACTACCCAATACTTCGCCATATTGCAAATTCAGCTGCCATAATTCGTTTTCCAGAGGCACAATATAATATGGTAAGGCTTGGAATTGGAATGTATGGAATTGGAATAAGTGAACAAGATGAGAAAAAACTAAGATATGTTCACAGGCTTAAAACAACCTTAACCCTTAAAAGGAAGATTAGTAAAGGTGAAAGCGTTAGCTATAACAGAAACTATATTGCAGAAGAAGAAAGAACAATTGGCGTTATTCCAATTGGATATGCTGATGGATTAAACCGCAAAAGAGGAAACGGAAATGGTAGGGTTTGGATTAATGGACAACTAGCCCCAATACTAGGGAGTATATGTATGGATATGTGTATGATTGATATAACCAATATTGATTGTAGGGAGGGTGACGAAGTTGTTATTTTTGGAGAAGAATATAGCGTAAACAACATAGCAAAAGAACTTGGCACCATATCCTACGAAGTCTTCACAACAGTTTCTTCACGAGTAAAGAGAGTTTTCTATCAGGAATAATATGAAGAAGTTTCTTTTTAAATTACTTGGATTAATCAGCTTAGCTCTTGGGATACTTGGAATATTCTTGCCTATTTTGCCAACAACTCCTTTTCTTCTACTATCGTCATATCTTTTCTTAAAGAGTTCAGAAAGGCTATATAATTGGCTGATTAATCACAAGGTCTTTGGTCAATATATTAAAGATTTCCAAATAGATAAGTCCATACCACTCAAAGTAAAAATCTCCAGCATAAGCCTACTATGGATAACAATAACTATTAGTGCACTTTGTTTTGTTCCTATACTTTGGGTAAAGCTACTCCTGTTTGCAATTGCTATTGGAGTAACAATACATATATTGCATTATAAGACAAAGAAGAAATAATCAAAAAATTATATCTATTCAAATAACTTACCCTGCACAGCACTATAACTTACTAATGCAAATTGACAAATATCAGTTAAAGTAGCATTATTCTTCGACCACTGATAGAAATCAGTTTCTTTAAGTAGAATATATACCCATTCTTTCATCTCTCTCAATTCTGGATCAAGAGAGTTTATCTTCTTACACCATTCTAAGGTAGCAAGTTGTTTTTGTTTTACATTTCAACTATCAATCCTATCCTGCCCTTTGGTTTCTATTATATAGAACTTCTCTTGGGTTTGAACCAAGAAATCAGGAGAATAATTTGCTAATAGACCATCAAAACGGATATAATAAATAGAAGCAAATCTATGTTGTGTTTCGTTTATCTTTATGAAGCTTAAAACATCAGCATCTATATCTAAGAACTCAATAAACGCTTTTTCTAAGCCTCCAGAATTTGATGGGTAACTAATTTTATTGAATATTGTTTTTGATACCTCTATTGAATATTTATCTCTTATTCTAATGGTATCAATTTCTGAAAACCATCTTTTTTCTACAATAGCATCAGAAACATCTACACTGTTTTGCATTTTATATATAGCCTTACTCATCTCCTTAATAATATGTTGAGTAACTATACCTTCTCTAACTAATAAGATTTTCCAATTATAGTTTTCGAATGGCTCAAAATCTCTACCAAACAATCTTTCTCTAATAAACCTATCAACTATTATAATAATTTCAACCTCATTTATCTGAAACATCGGGAAACCTTTCTTACCTCCTCCTGTTGATTCAATTCTATTAGTTATTGTATGTAATATCTTTTGTAGGTATTCATTATAACTTTGGGCTGAAAAAAGATTAGACGTTACTTTATACTTTCCAAATTGAGTACCAACAATCAATTCTTTAGATAAAAAGATCTCACCCTTAATTGCTAAAGCCCTTTGCAACTCTTCTAAGGTAAATAAATCAAAAGTATTAAGATTATTTATATCAATATCTGTTGGCTTAATCTCTTGTTCAACATCCTTTATTATAATTGGCCAAAACAAATCATAGAGCTTATAATCATCCTTCAGTTCCACTTTTATAATATCTCCAATAGTATCTCCGCTTGTAATATCTCTATCTTCAATACCAGCCAATCCATCTTCCAATAGCTCATCGTAGAATTGCATAAATGCTGGATGCTCTATAATTGACAACATATCTAAGTATGAAGTTGGATTAGTCTTTTGGTTAAAAACCCTCTTTCTATTATCCATTTTTTCCTCCTCATACTCCGCTCCCCTCCACATTAGACGAAGACCCCTACCTATTGTTTGCTCCAAGAGTATTGGCGCTTGGGTTGCTCTAAGAGGAACAATAACAGATATATTATTAACGTCAAATCCTTCCCTAAGCATAAGGACAGAAATTATAACCTTTGGCTTACTATAATTATCAACATTAAATAGCTTCTCCTTTAGTTTTTTCCACTCATTTTCATTTATTTCTCCCCGCCTATTACTATCAACCCTAAGGATATCATTTGAACTCAATCCCTCAAGAATCAAAAATTCTTCAACAAGAGGTGTAACGCTAGTGTCTTCACAAACAACAAGCATCTTAGGATATTTTGTTTCATCTATCTTTAGGAAACCTTCCTCAAGCATTTTTAATTTCTCTAAGCCTGCCCTAAGCATAAGCCGCTGTCCTTTGCTTAACGAAACTACCTTTCTACCATCTCTTTCTGCCTTAAAATCTAAATCCTCAAGCGATGTTATATCTTGTCGTTTATCAATAAGTATTGTCTTAACCAATCCCTTATAGATAGCTGTTTTCAAATCGAAGTCAGTTATAATATAAGGGAAGTATTGCTTTGTTGTATTTTTTCCCGAACCCACAGTATTATAGGGAGTGGCAGAAAAGTCAATCTGAATAAATTGCTCAAGCTTATTATTTGCTATATAATTTAACCCCTCTTGCCATTACACCTCTTCAACCTCTCCATATGATTTATTTTCATGAATATGGTGAGCCTCATCATTAATTACTAAAAGATTGGGCAAGTCTGCTAAGTATTCTAACTCTGTTCCTCTTAAATACTGTCTGTCCAATTGGTCAAGTGAGTTTCCTGCAGAGGTTCCTGGTCGAGCTGGAAAAATATCTTTAACTAATGACTCGTAACTTTCTAATAATTCCTCCTCTTGCTCACTAGCTTCTTTTCTTAAAAATAAATGCCAATTAGTAATTGCAA